>DATADI010000232.1:0-8772 GCA_036258615.1 Thermomonospora sp.
CCCGGCGGCTGGGCGGGCCGGGGCCGCCACGGCGTCTCGGGCACCGGCCGCTCGATCGCCTCGCGGCCCAGCTCGTGCTCCTCGCCGTGGTGGCGGATCCGCAGCGGCTCGCCGTCGTGCAGCTCGTAGCGGGCGCTGGCGGCGCCGACCGTCACGCACATCCGCCGCCCCCGGTACCGCAGCCGGAACGACAGCCTGCTGATGCCGCCCGGCAGGCGCGGCGCGAACCGCAGGCACCCGTCCTCGGCCCGCATCCCGCCGAACCCGGCGACCAGCGCGCTCCACGCCCCGGCCAGCGACGCGATGTGCAGCCCGTCGCGGGTGTTGCGGGCGATGTCGTGCAGGTCCATCAGCGCCGTCTCGCCCAGGTAGTCGTGCGCCAGGTCGAGTTGGCCGACCTCGGCGGCCATCACCGCCTGGGTCTGCGCCGACAGCGAGGAGTCCCGCACGGTGATGCCCTCGTAGTAGGCGAAGTTGCGTTCCTTCTCCTCCTCGGTGAACGCGTCGCCGCGCAGGTGCATGGCGAGCACCAGGTCGGCCTGCTTGACCACCTGCTTGCGGTACAGGTCGAAGTACGGGACGTTCAGCAGCAGCGGGTACTGGTCGGGCTTGGTGGCGGCGAAGTCCCAGCGCGCGTGGTTGGTGAAGTTCTCGCTCTGCGGGTGCACGCCGAGCCGCTCGTCGTAGGGGATCAGCATCGCCGCGGCGGCGTCCCGCCACGAGGCGGCCTCCTCGGTGGACACGCCCAGCCGCCCGGCCTCCTCGGGGTTGCGCATCGCCACGTCGGCCGCCGCCCGCAGGTTCCGCTGCGCCATCAGGTTGGTGTAGATGTTGTTGTCGGCGATGGCGCTGTACTCGTCGGGGCCGGTGACCCCGTCGATGCGGAACCCGCCGTGCACGTCGTGGTGGCCCAGCCCCCGCCACAGCCGGGCGGTGGCCACCAGCAGTTCCAGCCCGATCTCGCGTTCGAACTCGCGGTCCTCGGTGGCGTCCAGGTAGCGGATCACCGCGTCGGCGATGTCGGCGTTGATGTGGAACGCGGCGGTCCCGGCGGGCCAGTATCCCGAGCACTCGTGGCCCCGGATCGTCCGCCAGGGGAACGTGGCGCCGTCCAGCCCGAGCTGCCGGGCACGTTCCACCGCCAGCGGCAGCGTCATGTGCCGCCAGGCCAGCGCGTCGGCCGCCGCCGACGGGTAGGTGTAGGTCAGCACCGGCAGCACGAACGTCTCGGTGTCCCAGAACGTGTGCCCGTCGTACCCGGGGCCGGTGAGGCCCTTGGCGGGGATCATCCGCCGTTCCGCGCGGGCCCCCGCCTGGAGGATGTGGAACAGCCCGAAGCGCACCGCCTGCTGCACCTCGGGGTCGCCGTCCACCTCCACGTCCGCGCCGCTCCAGAACTCGTCGAGGAACTCGCGCTGCTCGCGCAGCAGGCCCTCCCAGCCGGTGTGCCGGGCCGCCGCCAGCGCCGCCACCACCTGGTCGTGCAGGGCGGGCCGGGACCGCTGGCTGGACCACCCGTACGCCAGGTACTTCACCAGCCGCAGCTTCTGGCCGTGCTCCAGCCGGGTCGCCACGGTGACGCGGCCGACGTCGGGGAAGCTCTCGGCCTCCACCTCCAGCCGCCCGGGGGCGTCGATCTCGTGGGTCATGCCCGCGCCCATCCGCAGGCCGCTGCGGCGGGTGCGGTGCACCAGCACGACCCGCTGGCCGTTGGACACGTGCTCCTCGCTGACCAGCGGGTGCTCCAGGGCCGCCGCGACCCGGGGGTCCTTGCCCAGGTGCGGCAGCGACTCGTTGGCGACCAGCTCGGACTGCAGCACGATCCGTACCGGTCCGTCCACCGCCTCGACCTCGTAGCAGATCGCCGCGATGGCCCGGTGGGTGAGCGAGACCAGCCGCGTCGAGGTGACCCGCACGGTGTCGTCGGCGGGGGAGCGCCACTCCACCTCGCGGGTCAGCGTGCCGGCGCGCATGTCGAGCCTGCGCTCGTGGTGGTTGAGCCGCCCGTACCGGACGTCGAACGGCTCGTCGTCCACCAGCAGCCGGATGATCTTACCGTTCGTCACGTTGATCGCGGTCTGGCCGGACTCGGGGTACCCGTACCCGGCCTCCGCGTAGGGCAGGGGGCGCAGCTCGTAGAAGGAGTTCAGGTAGCTGCCGGGCAGCCCGTGGGGCTCGCCCTCCTCCAGGTTGCCGCGCAGCCCGATATGGCCGTTGGACAGCGCGAACACCGACTCGCTCTGCGCGAGCCGGTCGAGATGGAGTTCCTGCTCGCGTACGCACCAGGGCTCGACGGCGTACACGGGCTGGGGGGTTTCCAGGGTCGTCATCGATCCTCCAGCAGTTCGCCGAGGTCGCTCACCACGACGTCGGCCCCGTTCTCGCGCAGCGCCTCGCCGTGCCCGCCGCCGACCCGGTCGACGCCGACGACCAGCGCGAAACGGCCGGCCCGGCCCGCCGCGACGCCCGACAGGGCGTCCTCGAGGACGGCGGCCTGGGAGGGTTCGGCGCCGAGGGCTTCGGCCCCCGCGAGGAACATGTCGGGGGCGGGCTTGCCCGGCAGGTCGCGCTCCTGGGCGGTGACCCCGTCGACACGGGCGTCGAACAGGTCGGTCAGCCCGGCCACCTTGAGCACCTGCACGGTGTTGGCGCTGGACGACACCACCGCCGTCCGCATCCCGCGGGCCCGGACCTCCCGCAGGAAGCCCACGGCGTCCTCGAACACGGTCACGCCGCGTTCGTCGAGCAGCCTGAGCACCAGCGCGTTCTTGCGGGAGCCGAGGCCACGCACGGTCTCCTTCTCGGGCGGGTCGTCCGGGTCGCCCTCGGGCAGCCGCACCCCCCGCGACTCCAGGAACGAGCGGGTCCCGTCCTCACGCTTCTTGCCGTCCACGTACCGGGCGTAGTCGGTCACCGGGTCGAACGGCTCGAACGGCACGCCCTCCCGCTCGGCCCGTTCGCGGAGGAACCCGTCGAACATCTCCTTCCATGCGGCGGCGTGCACCGCCGCCGTGTCCGTCAGCACCCCGTCCATGTCGAAGAGGCACGCACGCAGATCGCTGGGCAGCATCACTCTCCCTCGCGCAGGCGGCCGGGCCGCGTCGTCCCCCAGTGTTACCCCGGTGCGCCCCGCCCGAACGGCCGGGACGGCGATCACGTAGAACTGAGATGTCCGCTACGACGACGGAAGGAAACGGCGATGGCAACGGCGCGCATCGGCGTCACGGGACTGGCGGTGATGGGCCGCAACCTGGCCCGCAACCTCGCCCGGCACGGCCATCCGGTCGCCGTGCACAACCGCACGACGGCCCGCACCAAGGCCCTGGTCGAGGAGTTCGGGCACGAGGGGACGTTCGTGCCCGCCGAGACCCCCGAGGAGTTCGTGGCCGCGCTGGAACGGCCCCGCCGGCTGGTGATCATGGTCAAGGCGGGGGCGCCCACCGACGCGGTGATCGACGAGTTCGCCCCGCTGCTGGAGCCCGGCGACATGATCGTGGACGGCGGCAACGCGCACTTCGCCGACACGCGGCGGCGCGAGGCGGCGCTGCGCGAACGCGGCCTGCACTTCGTCGGCACCGGCATCTCCGGCGGCGAGGAGGGCGCGCTGCACGGCCCCAGCATCATGCCGGGCGGCTCGGCGGAGTCCTACGAGGCGCTGGGCCCGCTGCTGGAGGACATCGCCGCGAAGGTGGACGGCACGCCGTGCTGCACCCACGTGGGCCCCGACGGCGCGGGCCACTTCGTGAAGATGGTCCACAACGGCATCGAGTACGCCGACATGCAACTGATCGGCGAGGCGTACGACCTGCTCAGGCACGCCTCAGGGCTCACCCCGGCCGAGATCGCCGAGGTCTTCCGCACCTGGAACGGCGGGCGGCTGGAGTCGTACCTCGTGGAGATCACCGCCGAGGTCCTCGCGCACACCGACGCCGCCACCGGCCGGCCGTTCGTGGACGTCGTCCTCGACCAGGCCGAGCAGAAGGGCACCGGCCGCTGGACCGTGCAGACGGCCCTGGACCTCGGCGTCCCGGTGAGCGGCATCGCCGAGGCCGTGTTCGCCCGGTCCACCTCCGGGCACGCGGCGCTGCGCGAGGCCGCCCGCGGCCTGCCCGGCCCCCGCCCCTCCCGGATCGCCGACGCCGCCTCGTTCGCCGACGACGTCGAGAAGGCCCTGTACGCCTCCAAGATCGTCGCCTATGCGCAGGGCTTCCACCAGATCCAGGCGGGCAGCGCCGAGTACGGCTGGGACATCGACCCCGGCGCCATGGCGACCATCTGGCGCGGCGGCTGCATCATCCGGGCCCGCTTCCTGGACCGCATCCGCGCCGCCTACGACGCCGACCCCGGCACCGTGACCCTGCTGACCGACGATCACTTCGCCGAGGCCCTCGGCGACGCCCAGGACGCCTGGCGCAAGGTCGTCGCCACCGCCGCGAGCCTGGGCGTCCCCGCTCCCGGCTTCGCCACCGCCCTGGCCTACTACGACTCCCTGCGCGCCGAACGCCTGCCCGCCGCCCTCACCCAGGGCCAGCGCGACTTCTTCGGCGCCCACACCTACCGCCGAGTAGACCGCGACGGCTCGTTCCACACCCTCTGGGGAGGCGACCGTTCTGAATCTGGGGGAGCGGCCCCCCACTAAGCGCGTCGAACGCATCCTCGCTCCGCTGGCGCTCCGGCACGGTCACCTGGTGCTCTGGGGGGGAGCCGCAGACCCCCCATCTCCGGATCGCCGCGGAGGCGGGCCGGACGCGATGGTGCCGGGGACACGGCAGGATGGAAGGGTGATGCTCATCGACCGGCTGCCCGGCTCCGCCGCCCGTACCGATCCCGACGCGCTGTTCGAGGCGTTCGAGGGGTGGGTGTCCGAGCGCGGGATCACGCTGTATCCCGCGCAGGAGGAGGCGCTGATCGAGGTGGTCTCCGGGTCGAACGTGATCCTGGCGACGCCGACGGGCTCGGGCAAGAGCCTCGTGGCCGCGGGCGCGCACTTCGCCGCTCTCGGCCGCGACGAGGTCAGCTTCTACACCGCCCCGATCAAGGCGCTGGTGTCGGAGAAGTTCTTCGACCTGTGCGCGATGTTCGGCAACGAGAACGTCGGCATGATGACCGGGGACGCCAGCGTCAACGCCGACGCCCCGATCATCTGCTGCACCGCCGAGGTGCTGGCGTCGATCGCGCTGCGGGACGGGGCCGAGGCCGACATCGGCACGGTGGTCATGGACGAGTTCCACTTCTACGCCGAGCCGGAGCGGGGCTGGGCCTGGCAGATCCCGCTGCTGGAGCTGCCGCAGGCCCAGTTCCTGCTGATGTCGGCGACGCTGGGCGACGTCACCCGGTTCGAGGAGGACCTGACCCGGCGCACCGGCCGTCCCACCGCCGTGGTCACCTCCGCCGAACGGCCCGTCCCGCTGAAGTACGAGTACCGCACCACGCCGCTGCACGAGACGATCGAGGACCTGCTCGGCGTCCAGAAGGCCCCCGTCTACGTCGTGCACTTCACCCAGGCGGCGGCGATGGAGCGGGCGCAGGCGCTGATGAGCGTGAACGTCTGCACCAAGGAGGAGAAGGCCGAGATCGCCGAGCTGATCGGCGGGTTCCGGTTCACCACCCGGTTCGGGCGCAACCTGTCGCGGTTCGTGCGGCACGGCGTCGGCGTGCACCACGCCGGGATGCTGCCGAAGTACCGGCGGCTGGTGGAGCGGCTGGCGCAGGCGGGGCTGCTCAAGGTCATCTGCGGCACCGACACCCTCGGCGTCGGCGTCAACGTGCCGATCCGCACCGTGGTGTTCACCGCGCTCAGCAAGTACGACGGGCACCGGGTGCGGCGGCTGCGGGCCCGGGAGTTCCACCAGATCGCCGGGCGGGCCGGCCGCGCCGGGTTCGACACCATCGGGTACGTCGTCGCGCAGGCCCCCGAACACGTCATCGAGAACGAGAAGGCGCTGGCCAAGGCCGGTGACGACCCCAAGAAGCGGCGCAAGGTGGTGCGCCGCAAGCCGCCCGAGGGCTTCGTGTCCTGGGACGAGGAGACGTTCACCAAGCTCCAGACCGCGGCGCCCGAGCCGCTGCAGTCCCGGTTCAAGGTCAGCCACGCGATGCTGCTGTCGGTGATCGCCCGGCCCGGCAACGCGTTCCAGGCCATGAAGAAGCTGCTCACCGACAACCACGAGGACCGCGAACGGCAGCGCCGCCACATCGGTCAGGCCATCGCCATCTACCGGTCGCTGCTGGCCGGGGGAGTGGTCGAGCAGCTGGAGGAGCCCGACGAGGAGGGTCGCTACGCGCGCATCACCGTCGACCTCCAGGAGGACTTCGCCCTCAACCAGCCGCTGTCGACGTTCGCGCTCGCCGCGTTCGAGCTGCTGGACCAGGCGTCGCCGACGTACGCGTTGGACGTGCTGTCGGTGATCGAGGCGACCCTCGACGACCCCCGGCAGATCCTCGCCGCGCAGGAGAACAAGGCCCGTGGCGAGGCCGTCGCCCAGATGAAGGCCGACGGCGTCGAGTACGAGGAGCGCATGGAGCTGCTCCAGGACGTCACCTACCCGAGGCCGCTGGAGGAGGAGCTGGGCGCCGCGTACGAGATCTACCGGCGCGGGCACCCCTGGGTGAGCGACCACCCGCTGGCCCCCAAGTCGGTGGTGCGGGACATGTTCGAGCGGGCCATGACGTTCGTGGAGTACATCGGCTTCTACGAGCTGTCCCGCGCGGAGGGCCTGCTGCTGCGTTACCTGTCCAGCGCGTACAAGGCCCTCCAGCAGACCGTGCCGGAGTCCATCAAGACCGACGAGCTGATCGACCTCATCGAGTGGCTCGGCGAGCTGGTCCGCCAGGTCGACTCCAGCCTCCTGGACGAGTGGGAGCAGCTCGCCAACCCCGCCGACGAGGACACCCCGGGCGCGGTGGTCGACTCCCCGGCCGCGAAGGTCACCGCCAACGCGCGGGCGTTCCGGGTGCTGGTGCGCAACGCGATGTTCCGCCGGGTCGAGCTGGCCGCGCTGGAGCGGTACGCCGAGCTGGGCGAGCTGGACCCGGAGTTCGGCGCCGACGCCTGGGCGGACGCGATGGAGGCCTACTTCGCCGAGCACGACGACGTCGGCACCGGCCCGGACGCCCGCGGCCCCAAGCTCCTCATGATCGAGGAGGTTCCGGAGGAGGCGCTGTGGCGGGTCCGGCAGACGTTCGACGACCCCGCCGGGCACCATGACTGGGGCATCTCCGCCGAGGTGGACCTGACCGCCTCCGACGAGGAGGGCACGGCGGTGGTCCGCGTGCTGGCGGTGGACCGGCTGTGACCGTCTAGGGGCGTCGCCCCACTCCGGTGGTCAGCTCCCGGACCCGCAGCGGGCCGCCCGTCCCGGGCGCCAGCGGCGGGGTGTCCATCCCGGCCCCCTCGCGCAGCCCGGTGAGGAACTCGCGCAGCGCGTCCAGCCCGGTGAGCCGGGGCGTCCAGCCCAGCTCCCGGCGAGCCCGCCCGGAGTCCATGATCGGGACCCGCAGCACCAGGTCGAACAGTTGCGGCGAGGCGGGCACCAGGCCCAGCGTCCAGGCCACCGCCACGGCGGCGCGCACCCCCCGGGCGGGCACCCGCACGGTCCGCGCGCCCAGCAGCCCGGCGATCTCGGCGGACCCGATCACCGGGTCGGCGGCCAGGTTGAACGGCCCGCGCGCGTCCCCGGTCACCGCCAGGCGGTACGCCTCCCCGGCGTCGGCCGCGTGCAGGGCCTGGAACCGCAGCCCCGGGATGTCGGGGAACACCGGGACGGTCCGGGCCCGTACCAGCCGGCCGGGCAGCAGCGGCCCGGCGAACAGGCGGCGCTGCTCGGCGGCGGACTCGCGCTTGAAGATGAACCCCGGCCGCAGCCGCACGACCCGGCAGTCGGGGTTCATGACCTGGAAGCTGTCCAGGAGCCGTTCGACGTAGGACTTCTCCCGGCTGTAGGCGGCGGTGGGCCACCCGTGCGTCTGCCAGGTCTCGTCCACCGCCCGGTCCTTGGGGCCCGGCGAGTACG
Source organism: Thermomonospora sp. (assembly GCA_036258615.1). Taxonomy (GTDB): domain Bacteria; phylum Actinomycetota; class Actinomycetes; order Streptosporangiales; family Streptosporangiaceae; genus Thermomonospora. Next base: position 8,013 of record DATADI010000232.1, read on the forward strand.
CCCCGACCGACGACGCGTACACCAGCGCGGGGACCCCGGCGTCGGCCACGGCGCGGAACACGCGGGCGCTGCCCAGCACGTTGACGCGCCAGGTGGTCAGCGGGCTGTGCGTGGGCTGGAACAGCCACGCCAGGTGCACCACGGCGTCCGCGCCGCGCAGCAGCGGCACCAGGTCGGTCTCGGTGACGTCGGCGCGGGCCCACTCGGTCTTGTCCGGCCGCCACCGGGGCATCCGCCGGGCCAGCCCCAGGATGGAGGTGACCGCCGGGTCGGTGGCGAGGGCCTGGACGACGCTGGTGCCGACGTTGCCGGTGGCGCCGATGACGACTACGCGCATGGCGGGCTCCTCAGCGGCCGACCCGGGACAGCGCCCCGGCGACCAGGTCGCGGGTCCGGTCGGCGACGGCGACGGCGGGACCGGCCAGCAGGTTGCGGGCGGCGCTCTCGGTGCCCGGGTGCGGGTGGGTGGGCGCGGTGGCCTCGGCGGCGCGGACGGCGCGGGCCATCGCGGCGCGCTGGCTGTCGCTGAACTGGTCGGCCAGCCGGTAGAACTCGTACCGCTCCTCGGAGCGGGCGTGGGTGAGCACCGCGATCCGCAGCTTGTCCAGCTTGGGCAGGAACTGCGGGCCGTGGATGTCCATCCCGTCCAGTTCCGACAGGATCTCCTTGGCCGCGCGCTCCTCGGCCAGCCGGTCGTCGACGATGCCCTCGCCGCCCGGGATGCTGCGGCGGGCCACCGGGTGCACGATCTCCTCCTCGG
>DATADI010000233.1:0-1697 GCA_036258615.1 Thermomonospora sp.
CGCATGGGGGTGCCGGACGTTCAGCGAGTTGCCGCAGCCGGTGTAGTCGAGGTGGTAGCGCCGGTCGTCGTCGCGCAGCCGGTAGTAGGCGGCGTTGTCGATGCCCCGGAAGCACAGCGTGGGCCCCAGGTGGTCGCCCTCGGCGGTGTGGTTGTACACCACGTCGAGGATCACCTCGATGCCCGCCTTGTGCAGGGCCCGCACCATCGCCTTGAACTCGAGCACCTGCTCGCCGCGCTGCCCCGAGGAGCTGTAGGCGTTGTGCGGCGCCAGGAACCCGATGGTGTTGTAGCCCCAGTAGTTCGTCAGCCCCCGGGCGACCAGCGCGTGCTCGGGCACGTTCTGGTGGACGGGCATCAGCTCCACGGCCGTCACGCCCAGGTCCAGCAGGTGGTCGATCATCACCGGGTGCGCCAGCCCCGCGTACGTGCCCCGCTGGTGCTCGGGGATCGCCGGGTGCCGCTTCGTCAGCCCCTTGACGTGCGCCTCGTAGATCACCGTCTCGTGGTACGGGATGCGCGGCGCCCGGTCGTCGCCCCAGTCGAAGAACGGGTTGACCACCACGTTCTTCGGCATGTACGGGGCGCTGTCGCGGGGGTTGAGCACGTCGGGGTCGCCGAGCCGGTAGGAGAACAGCGCCTCGTGCCAGCGCACCTCCCCCTCGATCGCCTTGGCGTACGGGTCCAGCAGCAGCTTGGACGGGTCGCAGCGGTGCCCGGCGCGGGGATCGTAGGGGCCGTGCACCCGGTACCCGTAGCGCTGGCCGGGCCCCACGCCCGGCAGGTAGCCGTGCCAGACGAACCCGTCGGTCTCCGGCAGGTCGCACCGCGTCTCCGTGCCGTGCTCGTCGAACAGGCACAGCTCCACCCGCGTCGCCACCTCGGAGAACAACGCGAAGTTGGTGCCGCTCCCGTCCCAGGTGGCCCCCAGCGGATAGGCCGCGCCGGGCCATACCTCCGGCATGCTCGTCCACCCCTCGGCTCGGTGCTGGCAACGGTCCCCGATTGTCCCTTACCCGGCGCGCCCGCGTGGGCGGCACGAAGGGACACACATGTTTACCCGACGGCAGGCCCCACGCCGAACGGCCCGGAACGCGAAGACGGATCGCCGGTGCGGGCAATCACCCGTGATCCCTCAAGGAAGGCGCCGGATGCATGACCGTGATCCCCATACCGCCCCCGCCGACGGACGCGGGGACCAGTGACGCCACGATCATCGAACGGTCGCGGGACGAGCCCGAGTGGTTCTCGGTGATCTTCGACCGGTACCACCCGCCGATCCACCGGTACGCGGCGTCCCGGCTGGGGCCCGGCCCCGCCGACGACGTCGCGGCCGAGACGTTCCTGGCCGCGTTCGACCAGCGACACCGCTACGACACCGGCCGCCCGGACGCCCGCGCGTGGCTGTTCGGCATCGCGACCCACCTCATCGGACGGCACCGCCGCGCCGAGATCAGGCTCTACCGGGCGCTGGAACGCGCCGGGTCGCGGGAGGAGGCCGCCGAGCCCGCCGACCGCCTGGCCGACCGGGTCGCCGAGCGGGTGACCGCCGAGCGGCTCACCCCGCGCCTGGCCCGGGGCCTGGCGCGGCTGTCCAAGGGCGACCGGGACGCCCTGCTGCTGGTGGCCTGCGCCCAGCTCAGCTACGAGGAGACCGCGCTGGCCCTCGGCATCCCCATCGGCACCGTCGGCTCCCGC
>DATADI010000234.1:0-9133 GCA_036258615.1 Thermomonospora sp.
CGGCCCGCCCCCGGCACCCGCCGGTCGCCCGGCCCCGGCCGCATCTCCATAGCCCGCCGCAGCGTCAGGTTCGGCGTGGCCTTCGTATCCCGGTGCCCCTCCGGCACCTGCCGGTCGCCCGGGCCGGGCTGCATCTCCATAGCCCGCCGCTGCGCCTGGTTCGGCGTGACCCTCGTATCCCGGTGCGCCTGCGGCATCCGCCGGCCGCCCGGGTCCGGCCGCCTGTCCGTGCCCCGCCGCTGCGCCAGGTTCGGCGCGGCGTTCGTAGCCCGGTGCCCCCCCGGCATCCGCCGGTCGTCCGGGCCCGGCGGCCTCGCGGTAACCCGCCGCTCCGCCAGGCCCGGCGGCGTCCGCGTACCCCGGTGCGCCTCGGGAGGGCTCTCCGTATCCGCTGGGGCCGCCCTCGGGGCGTGGCCCGGGCCCGGTGGAGGGGCGGGGGACGTCGGGGGCCGTGGTGGGCTCGGGTTCGGCGGGGACGGCCGGGACGGAGGGGCGGAGGGTGGCCAGGGCCTGGGCGAACGCCTCGGCGGTCGGCCAGCGGTTGTCCCGGTCGACCTCCATGGCCTTCAGGATGACCCGGTCGAACTCCGGGGTCAGCTCCGGGCGCAGTTCGCTCGGCCGGGCCTTCACCGGGGCCGGGCCGGGGGCCTTGCCGGTCAGCATGTGGTAGGTCAGCGCGCCCAGACCGTACACGTCGGCGCGCACGTCCAGCCCGCCGCCGAAGCGGGCCTGTTCGGGGGACATGTAGCCGGGCGTGCCCACCGGGAGGGTGAACGCGCCGGAGGCGTGCGCGATGGCCTTGGCCAGCCCGAGGTCGGCGATCAGCAGCTTCTCGCCGCCGTCCGGCGTGGACTGGAACAGCACGTTGGACGGCTTGAGGTCGCGGTGGATCACGCCCAGCCGGTTGATGACCTGCACGCCGTGCGCGATCTCCTCGGCGAGCGCGAGGGCCTGCGCGACCGGCAGCGGGCGTTGCCGCATCCGGTCGGCGAGGGTGCCCCGGTCGGCGTACGACATCACGAAGTAGGGGCGGCCGTCCGGCAGCTCCCCGATGTCGTGCACGCGGACCAGCCGTTCGGAGTCGGCGCGGCGCAGGATCCGGGCCTCTTCGAGAAACCGGTTGCGCACGTCGAGATCGTCCAGGAGGCTTCCGGACAGCACCTTGATGGCGACAGGGGCGGCCAGCGCGTCGTCGTGCCCCAGCCACACCGAGGCGAACGCCCCGGACCCAAGGACGCGATCGATTCGGTAACGGCCGACTGAAGACGGTATGGACACCCACGTATCATGCCCAAGAAACGGGGTGCGCGGGGAACCCAGCCGGAGGGCGTGGCGATGGCCCGGACCAGGAAGAGCGACAGGCCCGGCGGCCGGCGGCCGGACCGGCGTGGAGGCGAAGGCGGCCATGGCGTTTGACGAACGGACCGAGGAACTGGCCGTCAAGGCCGCCCAGGGCGACCAGGGCGCCCTCAACGAACTGCTCCGCTCCATCGAGCCCGACGTGATGCGGCACGCCGCGCGGTTCCTGCCCTGCCGCCAGGACGCCGAGGAGGCGTGCCAGGACGCGCTGCTCCAGGTCGCGCGGAACATCCACCGCTTCGAGGGCCGCTCCAAGTTCAGCACCTGGCTGCACGTGGTGGTGGCCAACTCGGCGCGCTCCACGTACCGGTCGCTGAAGCGGCGCTCGGTGGAGCAGGCCGGCGAACTGCCCCAGCAGCGCCCCGACCCGCGCCGCACCAGCGTGATCGCCGGGTCCCGGGTGGACATCCTGGACGCCATGGAGGACCTGGAGGCCCGCAAGCCGGACCTCATCCAGGCCCTGGTGCTCCGCGACATCTCCCAGCTGGAGTACGCCGAGATCGCCGAGCAGCTCGGCCTGCCGCTGGGCACCGTCAAGTCCCGCATCCACGAGGCCCGCAAGCAGGTGCGCCAGACCCTCGGCGAGTCGTACACCTGACGCGGCGGCCGACCGTCACGGGGCGGTCAGGCCATGTCAAGTCTCGTTAATGGGTCGGCAACCGTGCAGGCGGGCTCCCGGCGCGCCGAGGGGGCGCTGGGCAGCATGAGCGCATGGCCACCCAAGCTGAGCGACCCATCTTCGTCATCGGATGCCCGCGGTCGGGGACCACGCTGCTGCAGCTGATGCTGCACTCGCACCCCCGGATCGCCATCCCGGCCGAGACCCGCTTCCTGCTCCCGGCCTACGCCTCCCGGCGGGGCTTCGGGGACCTGCGGGTGCCCGGCAACCGCCGGGCCCTGGCGGAGTGGATCGTGGGCCGCAAGGAGAGCAAGTTCCACGACCTCGGGCTCGACCCGCTGCAGGTCGTGGAGGAGATCGTCGCCGGGCCGCCGACGCTGGGCTCCGCGCTGGGCATCGTGTTCCGCGCGTACGCCCGCAAGTTCGGCAAACCCCGGTGGGGGGACAAACGGCCGAGCTACTTCAAGCACGTGGACGTCCTGCGCCGCATGTGGCCGGACGCCCAGTTCGTGCACCTCGTCCGCGACGGCCGCGACTGCGTCGCCTCCCTCAAGGAGATGCCCTGGTACAACGGGGACACCTACCACGCGATCTGCGCCTGGCGGGAGGCCATCGACTACGGCCACCGGTACGCGCGCCGCCTCGGCCCCGACACCTACTACGAACTCCAGTACGAGCGCCTGGTCGCCGACCCGGCCACCGAACTCGCCGGGCTGTGCGGCTTCCTCGGCGAGGAGTTCGACCCCCGGATGACCGAACCCCAGGAGATCGCACGCCTCACCGTGCCGCCCAAGAAGAAGTGGCACTCCCGCACCCAGAGCGCCGTCACCTCCGGCCGCATCGGCTCCTGGGTGCACCGCCTGGAACCCTGGGAGATCGCCCTCGCCGAGGCCGCCCTCGGCTCCCGCCTCCGCGAGTACGGCTACGAACTCAGCGGCGAGGGCCGCCCCACGATGACCCAGCTCGCCCGCCTCGCCAGGGTCGCCGCCCACCGCCGCACCACCCAGCGCAAGCGCAACCTCCGCGACCACCTCGTCCGCCGCTGCGAACCCGGCCCCGTCATCAGCCGACTCGACTCCCTGTCGGGGGACGATCCCCCACGCTCCCCGCGCCCGAACGCGTTGTCTGTGGGGGGCGACGCCCCACGCCCCCCGCGCCCGGCCTTGGGAGCTTCAGCCGGGCGGCCCTCCGCCGGCGCTCCGGTCCACCCGCCTGAAGGGCCGGGCCTTCGCGGGTGGTGACGCTTGGAGCCTGCGCCGGGTCGTGGGGTTAGCCCAGGGCGGTGAGTTGGTCGGCGAACCAGCGGGTCGGGGGGAGCGCGGTGGCGGCGGTGACCAGACGGGAGCACCGTTCGGCGCGTTCGGTGATGGGCATCAGCAGGGCCTGGTGCAGGGTCTCGGCCGTCTGCGACACGTCGTACGGGTTGACCAGGAGGGCGTCCTCGCCGAGTTCGGCGGCGGCGCCCGCCTCGCGGGACAACACCAGGGTGCAGCCGCGTTCGGACAGGACGGGGCCCTCCTTGGCGACCAGGTTCATGCCGTCGCGGATCGGGTTGACCAGCAGCACGTCCGCGAGGCCGTAGGCGGCCAGGGAGCGCGGGTAGTCGTCGTTGACCTGCAGGATCAGCGGGTCCCAGTCCGGGGTGCCGAACTCCTCGGTGATCTCGGCCGCCAGCCGCCGCACCGCGTCGGTGTAGGCGCGGTACTCCGGCAGGTCGTGCCGGGACGGATAGGCGAACGCCAGGTGCACCACCCGGCCGCGCCACTCCGGATGGTTGACCAGCAGCTCCCGGTACGCGGCCAGCCCCCGGACGATGTTCTTCGACAGCTCGGTGCGGTCGATCCGCACGATGAGCTGCCGGTCGCCGACCTGCTCGCGCAGCGCCCGTGCCCGTTCGGCCACGTCGGGCCGCCGCGCCCGCGCCGTCAGCTCCGCGCCGTCCACCCCCAGGGCGTGCACGCCGACCCGGGTGAGGTGCCCCCTGTGGACGACCGTCCGGGCGTGCCGGTCGACCTTCGCGTGCAGCACCGCCTCGCAGCAGTCCAGGAACGCCTCCGCCCACCGGTCGGCCAGGAAACCCGCGTGGTCGGCGCCCAGGACGCCCTCCAGCACCTGTGCGCCGATGTCGTCCGGCAGCAGGCGGTAGTACTCCGGCGGTGCCCACGGCGTGTGCGAGAAGTGGGCGATCCGCAGGTCAGGGCGGCGGTCGCGGAGCATCCGGGGCGCCAGCGACAGGTGGTAGTCCTGGATGGCGGTCCGCGCGCCGGGGGCGGCGTCCCGCGCGAGCGCGTCGGCGAACGCCGCGTTGTAGGCCTCGTACGACTGCCAGTCCCGCCGTGAGCGGGCGTCGAAGTGCGGCGCGTTGGGCGTGTCGTACAGCAGGTGGTGGACGAACCACAGCGTCGAGTTGGCGACCCCGTTGTAGGCGCGCTGGAACGTCGCCGCCGGGATGTCGAGCATCCGGACGGACGCGCCGCCGGTGTCGTACCCGGCCTTGTCCAGCCGTCCGTCGGGGGCCTGCCGGGCGGCCGTGCGGTCGGCGTCCGACAGGGCGGAGCAGATCCAGACCACCTCGGGCCCGGCCCCGCCGCCGCCCTCGGCCGCGACCCCGGCCAGGCCGGACACCAGCCCGCCGCCGCCGCGGCGCATGGCCAGCGTGCCGTCGTCGGCGACGGAGAACGACACCGGGCCCCGGTTCGAGGCGACGAGCACCTGACGGTCGGCGGCCCCGCCCACGGAGTCACTCATGCCCGGCAGTCTGGCACGTCCGCGTGAACCCGCCGGGGCGCGGGGTCGGTGTCGGCCCGGCCCGCGTGCGCGGTCTCCGGGAGGACGTGGTGAGCATCACTCCCGGGCCGCCCGCGGCGCGTTTGGCCGGGGCGTCGAGGGTAAAACGCGCACCATGGGTCACCCGGATTCAGGCGGCGCGGCGGACGGGTCACCGTACGCACCCGGGAACCGGTCCGGTGAGACCCGTAAGACGGTGCTGGCGGCGGGTGCCGCGAATCTGGCGATCGCGGTGACCAAGCTGGTGGCCGGGCTGATCGCCGGGTCCTCGGCGATGATGGCCGAGGCGGCGCACTCCCTGGCCGACACGCTGAACGAGGGGTTCCTGCTGGCCTCGCTGGGCCGCAGCGAGCGGCCCGCCGACCCCCGCCACCCCTTCGGGTACGGCAAGGAACGCTACTTCTGGTCGCTGATCGCCGCGGTGGGGATCTTCGTCGCGGGCGGCGGCTACTCGATCTACGAGGGCGTCCGGGAAATCGCCGAGCCGGGCGGGCACGGGGACGCGCGGGTGGCGTTCGTGGTGCTGGCGTTCGCGTTCGTCTTCGAGGGGCTGTCGCTGGTCCGCGCGACGTACCAGGTGCGCCGGGAGGCCGCGGTACGGGGCCGCGACGCGGTCGACCACGTGCGCCGCACCCCCGACACCACCCTCAAGGCCGCGGTGCTGGAGGACAGCGCGGCGCTGGTCGGCCTGTCGATCGCGGCGGCGGGCCTGGCGCTGCGGGAGATCACCGGCTCCGGCGTGTGGGACGGCGCCGCGTCGGTGCTGATCGGGCTGCTGCTGGTCTGGGTCGCGCTGACGCTGGGCCGCAGCAGCATGGCCCTGCTGATCGGCCAGTCGGTGGACCGGGAGACCGAGCACGCCATCCACGAGGAGATCTCCGCCACTCCCGGCGTCAGCTCCGTGGTGGAGCTGCTCACCATGCACCTGGGGCCGGACGAGCTGCTGGTGGCGGCCAAGGTGGCGTTCTCCGACGAGATCAGCGCCGACCAGGCCGAGGACATCGCCGACGCCATCGACGCGCGGCTGCGGCGGCGGCTGCCGATCGTCCGGCACGTGTTCCTGGACCCCACGCAGGTACGGGCGGGCAGGGCGGGCTGAGGGTCATGTCTCACAGGCCGAGACCCTCCTGTCTGCGATGCGGTCAAATCGGGTAAAGTCCCGCACAGAGTGCCATCGCGCCGCACCACGGCGATCTGGTAATCTCTTGGTCACGCTATGTGCACACATGGCGCACAACTGAACAACGCTCATCCAGAGGGGTGGAGGGACCGGCCCTGTGAAACCCCGGCAACCCTCCCGGTGCTGACAGGCTCGCGATCCTGCGAGGCCGGCCGGGACAGGGTGCCAACTCCGGCCCGCGACCAAGGTGGCGCGGGACAGATGAGGAGAGAGGCCTCGCTTCCATGGCACTGAACGCTGCCGATCTTGGACCTGCCACCGCTCTGGTCTGCCGCGAGTGCGGCGAGACGTACGACCTCGGCCCCCGCTACGCCTGCGAGCAGTGTTTCGGCCCGCTGGAGATCGCCTACGAGTTCACCGGGGTCACCCGCGAGGCGATCGAGGCGGGTCCCCGCAACATCTGGCGGTACCGCGGCCTGCTGCCCGTCCCGGCCAACGTCGAGACCACCCCGAACACCGAGCCCGGCCTGACCCGCCTGGTGCGCGCCGACCACCTCGCCGAGTCCGTCGGGCTGCGGCGGCTGTGGGTCAAGGACGACAGCGGCAACCCCACCCACTCGTTCAAGGACCGGGTGGTCGCGGTCGCCCTGGCCGCCGCCCGCGAGCTGGGCTTCAAGGTGCTGGCCTGCCCGTCCACCGGCAACCTGGCCAACGCGGTGGCCGCCGCCGCGGCCCGCGCCGGGATCCGCAGCGCGGTGTTCGTGCCCGCCGACCTGGAGCAGCAGAAGATCATCACCACCGCGGTGTACGGCGGCACGTTCGTCACCGTCCGCGGCAACTACGACGACGTCAACCGGCTGGCCTCGGAGATCGCCGGGGAGCAGGACGACTGGGCGTTCGTCAACGTCAACGTCCGCCCCTACTACGCCGAGGGCTCCAAGACCCTGGGGTACGAGATCGCCGAGCAGCTCGGCTGGCGGCTGCCCGACCAGATCGTCGTCCCGATCGCCTCCGGCTCCCAGCTCACCAAGATCGACAAGGCGTTCCAGGAGTTCATCAAGCTGGGCCTGGTCGAGGACAAGCCGTACAAGGTGTTCGGCGCGCAGGCCACCGGCTGCTCCCCGGTCGCCGCCGCCTTCAAGGCGGGCCACGACGTGGTCCGGCCGGTCAAGCCCGACACCCTCGCCAAGTCGCTGGCCATCGGCAACCCCGCCGACGGCCCGTACGTCCTGGACATCGTCCGGCGCACCGGCGGCGCCATCGAGGACGTCTCCGACGCCGAGGTCGTCGAGGGCATCCGCCTGCTGGCCGCCACCGAGGGCATCTTCGGCGAGACCGCCGGCGGCGTCACCGTCGGCTGCCTGCGGAAGCTGGCCGCCTCCGGCGCGCTCGACCCCGAGGCGGAGACCGTCATCATCAACTCCGGCGACGGCCTGAAGACCCTCGACGCGGTCGCGCCGGTGGTCGCGCCGTCCGCCGAGATCGCGCCGACCCTGGAGGCATTCCGCGCCTCCGGCCTCGCCTGATCCCGTTGCCTCCGGGGGACGAACCCCCGCGGGAGGGCCGGGCGCCGCGCCGTCCGGCCCTCCGACCCGGCTCCAACCCGGCTCCGACCGGCTCCGACTAGGGGAATGACGCATGAGCACCGTTTCCGTACGCATCCCGACGATCCTGCGCACCTACACCGGCGGCGAGTCCGAGGTGAAGGCCACGGGCGCCACGCTCCGCGAGGTGATCGGCGACCTGGAGGCCAGCTACGCGGGCATCGCCGCCCGGATCCTGGACGACGACGGCAGGATCCGCCGCTTCGTCAACGTCTACGTCGGCGACGAGGACGTCCGGTTCGCCGACGGCCTCGACACCGCCACTCCGGAGGGCACCCAGGTCTCCATCATCCCGGCCGTCGCGGGCGGCTGAGAGTCTCAGAACCCGCCGCGCATTCCCGCGCCGGATGACCGTTACCGGTCGCCCGACACCAGCCCACTCCGCCTGTCATGCCGGTAGGGTCGACCGCGATCACTCCCGGAGTGATCTACGGATTCCGCGGTGACAGGGGCGGAATCGGCGAGAAGGAGCCGCGGCCCCGCGCGGGCCGCGGTCGCGGCGACAGGGTTGGCATGGCGCAAGGCACCGTCAAGTGGTTCAACGCCGAGAAGGGCTACGGCTTCATCGAGGTCGACGGCGGCAGGGACGTCTTCGTCCACTACTCCGCGATCCTGATGGACGGGTACCGCAGCCTCGAACAGGGCCAGCGCGTCGAGTTCGAGATCGCCCAGAGCGACCGGGGTCCCCAGGCCGAGTCCGTCCGGGCCCTGTGACCTCCCGCCCGCCCCGCGCGTCACCCCTCCACGGAACGCCGGGGCGCGCAGTCGCATCCCCTTCAGGCGGGCCGGTGTCCGACTTCCCGTCCGAACCCCGCCCGCCCACGAGGCCCCTACCTCCTTGAAGGGCCCAACCGCGTGTCGGCAAGACCCGGCTGGGTACGGGGCGATCACCACCAAGGCCCAGGCCGTCCTGCCTCGCCTCACCGATGCCGGTACAACTGTGTGACCGTACGGTCGCACTTCTCACCCGCCGGTGAGGGGGACACCGGGGCCGAGCCCGCCACGCGCCGACACCTTGTTGCGAAACCTCGCCCCCAGTGAGGCCAGGCGCCACCCCCGGCCGAGCACGCCCACGGCGTCCGGAACGAGCACCCTCGCTCAGGTACGGCCTCGGCGTCCGGAACGACCACCGAGGCCGACCGTCACCGTGCTCTCCGCGTCGTGTTCTCCGCGTCGTGTTCTCCGCGTCGTGCTCTCCGTGTCCGCCGGTGCTGCCGGACACCGACGAACGTCGCCGCCGATCTCAGCCGATCTCAAAGGCCCGGCAGGCTTCTTCCGGCGGCTGACGCGCCTCGCTGAGCGGTTCGAACGGTACGACCGCGCAGGCCCTGCCGGCCGTTGGACGACGCACCGGGCCGACGAGCTGAGCACCCTCGCGGACCGCGCGGTGCGGCCGGAGCCGGGGCGGTGTTCGCTGTCGCCTTCAAGCAGTTCGGCGGTGTGGTGGCTGCGGCCCTGCTGCCGCCTCCGGCCGCGCCGCCGGAGTGCAGGTCACGGCGGTGCGGGCGCCGCGCGGCGTCCCGATCGCTGTGGGCCTGGGGCGACACCCCACGTTTCCGCAGGTGAAACCGCACGGGAAGGTTGGCGGAAGCGCGTGTGGGTAGGGGGTTCGTCGCTTGCACTCTCCAGGGTAGAGTGCTAAAA
>DATADI010000235.1:0-15127 GCA_036258615.1 Thermomonospora sp.
ATGACCACGCACAGGCCGATGGCGGCGTCGATGGCCTCGACCACGGCGTCCTTGGTGAACTTCGGCGGCACGAACACCACCGACACGTCGGCGCCGGTCTCCTGCATGGCCTCGGCGACGGTGCCGAACACCGGCAGGGCCCTGCCGTCGAAGTCGACGCTCTGCCCGGCCTTGCGGGCGTTGACGCCGCCGACGACGTTGGTGCCCGCGCGCAGCATCCGGGCGGTGTGCTTGGAGCCTTCGGAGCCGGTCATCCCCTGGACGATGACCTTGCTGTTCTCGGTGAGCCAGATAGCCATGATTCACGCACCTGCCGCGGCGAGCTCGGCGGCCTTCTTGGCCGCTTCGTCCATAGTGTCCACCCGCTGGACGCCCGGGAGGGACGCCTCGTCGAGGATCCGCCGGCCCAGCTCGGCGTTGTTGCCGTCCAGCCGCACCACCAGCGGCCGGTCCACCGTCTCCCCGCGGTCGGCGAGCAGCTGGTAGGCGGACACGATGCCGTTGGCGACCGCGTCGCAGGCGGTGATGCCCCCGAAGACGTTGACGAACACGCTCTTGACCGACGGGTCGGACAGCACGATCTCCAGCCCGTTGGCCATCACCTCGGCGGACGCGCCGCCGCCGATGTCGAGGAAGTTGGCCGGCTTCTGGCCGCCGTACTCCTCGCCCGCGTAGGCGACCACGTCCAGGGTGGACATGACCAGGCCGGCGCCGTTGCCGATGATGCCGACGGAGCCGTCCAGCTTGACGTAGTTGAGGTCCTTCTCCTTGGCGCGGGCCTCGAGCGGGTCGGTGGTCTTCTCGTCGGCGAGGGCCGCGTGCTCCTCCTGGCGGAACGCGGCGTTGTCGTCGAGGGTGACCTTGCCGTCCAGCGCCCAGACCTCGCCGTCGGCGGTGAGGATCATCGGGTTGACCTCGACCAGGGTGGCGTCCTCGTCGGTGAACACCGCCCACAGCCGCTCGATCAGCTCGGCGGCGCCGTCCAGCGCCTGCTCCGGCAGCTTCCCGGCCTGCGCGATCTCCCGCGCCCTGGCCCGGTCCACCCCGGTCAGCGGCGCGACCGGCACCTTGGCCACGGCGTCGGGGTTGGTCGCGGCGACCTCCTCGATGTCCATGCCGCCCTCGGCGGAGCAGATGGACAGGAAGGTCCGGTTGGCGCGGTCGAGCAGGAAGGAGAAGTAGTACTCCTGCGCGATGGCGCTGCCCGCCTCGACCAGGACCTTGTGGACCGTGTGGCCCTTGATGTCCATGCCCAGGATCTGGGCGGCCAGGGCCTGGGCCTCGTCGGCGGTGTCGGCGAGCTTGACGCCGCCCGCCTTGCCGCGGCCTCCGGTCTTGACCTGGGCCTTGACGACGACCTTCTTGCTTCCGGCGGCGAACAGCTCCACCGCGATCGCCCGAGCCTCCTCGGGCGTGTGGGCGACCTTGCCGGTGGGCACCGGTACGCCGTACTCGGCGAAGAGTTCCTTCGCCTGGTGTTCGAACAGGTCCACGAGGGTCCGTCCCTTTTACGGATCGACAGCCTGGCGGCGTGCGGGAGGCACGCCCTTCATCCGACCACTCCGGTGACCACCCGCACAGAGGATCGCTGGGACACGAGGCGGGCTGTACGCGCGGCGACCAGTGCGGTCCGCTCCGACCGAGCAGCCTATAAAACGCCGTGCCCTGGTCGCGAAAGCGGGTCCCTTCTGGTCCGAAGTATGGCGTCCTGGCCCGATAGCCGGGGGTGTACTCCGGGTAAACGGCAGGCGAGGAGCGGACTTCGTGGGAGGTTTGATGTACTGAACCACCGGATTTCCGGAAGTGACCGTGGAAGGGGTGTGTGCCGGTGGCGAGCCCGGGGGCCAAGCGGGTGCGGCGGGTCATCGCGTTCGCCCTGGTCGCCATGCTCGCGGCCACCTGCGGCGCGACCCTGCCGGACCAGACCCGGCCGGAGTGGACCTCGCCCGGCCTGGTCGGCGGCGGCGGCTGGCCGTTCGCCTACCAGCCGATGGACGCCGACGAGGCGGCCGGGGCCCGCTACCTGCGTGACAGCTCGGTGGTGCGGCTGCGCGACGGGCGGGTGCGGCTGATCCCGATGGGCGGGCAGCTGCCGGTCACGGTGGACCCCGGCGACCCCCGGGTGGCGGCGGCGGTGCGCGGCGACCGGGGCTGGCTGGCCAGCGGCCGGGTGCCCGGCGACGGCACCGTCTACCGCGACATGGCCGTTCGCGCCCTGCTCGACCTGCGGTTGCTGACCAGGCCGAACGGCGCCACCACCGCCTCCTGGTACCGGCAGTGGCGGTACGTGTGGCCCCGGGACGCGGCGTTCGCGGTGGCGGCGTTCGCGGTCTCCGGGCATCCCGAGGAGGCGCGGCGGGTGTTGCGGTTCCTGGCGCGGGTGCAGGCGGGGAACGGCCTGTGGGCGGCCCGGTACCGGCCCGACGGGTCCCCGGTCATCGACGGCCGCAAGCCCCAGCTCGACTCGCTCGGCTGGGTGCTGTGGGGGGCCTGGTTCTTCCAGACGGCGGACCCGCGCGCGGCGGCCGAGCTGCCGGAGCTGTGGACGATGGTGCGGCGCGCCGCCGACCACCTGGCGGGCTCGCTGGACGTGGAGGGGCTGCCGCCGCCGTCGCCCGACTACTTCGAGCGCAGCCCCGGCAAGGAGCAGGACCCCCGGCGGCCCACGCTCGGCGTGGTCGGACCCGTGCTGGCGGGCCTGCGCGCGGCGGCCGACCTGGCCCGCCGGACCGGGCGGCCGGAGGAGGCGCGGCGCTGGCGGCAGGCCGGGATGCGGGTCTCGGACGCGGTGGCCCGCACCTTCACGCCGTACGGGTACCCGCGGTCGCCGGTGCCGGGCGGGCTGATGGACACCTCGGTGACGTTCCTGGCGCCGCCGTTCGGGCCCGCCGACCCTGGGGTGGAGACGGCGGTGCTGACGGCGGCGGCCCGGCTGCGGCTGCCGAACGGCGGGGTGCTGCCCGGCGAGCGGTGGAGCGGCAACAAGACCGTCGCCTGGACCCCGGAGATGGCCCTGTTCGCGATGAACGCCGCCGCCTCCGGCCGGACCGAGGACGCCCTGACCAGGCTGGACTGGCTGGACGAGCACCGCACGTCGCTGGGGGCGCTGCCGGAGAAGGTCGACGAGCGCGGGCGTCCGGCGGCCGTGGCCCCGCTGGGCTGGACGGCGTCGGTGGTGCTGCTCACGCTGACGGCGCTGGAACGGCGGCTGCCGATCCCGCCGACGGGCTGACCCGGGCCCCGGTCAGGCGAGCTGGTCGTATCCGAGGCGCAGGACCAGCGCGCCGACCACGCACAGCAGCACGCCCCGGACGAACCCGGCGCCCCGGTCGATCGCCATCCGCGCGCCGGCCTGGGCCCCCACGATGTTGCAGACGGCCATGGCCAGCCCCAGCGCCCACAGCACGTGCCCCTGGAGGGCGAACACGACCAGCGCGCCCAGGTTGGTGCCGGTGTTGATGATCTTGGCGTTGGCGGAGGCGCGCACGAAGTCCACGCCCAGCAGCGTGGTGAACGCGATGACCAGGAAGGTTCCGGTGCCGGGCCCGACCAGCCCGTCGTAGAAGGCGATCAGGATCCCGGGCACCAGCACGGCCGCCGCCGTCCGGCGGCGGGTGCGCGCCACCGGCCGTTCCACGCGGCCCAGGTCCGGCCGGAGCACGACCAGCGCCGCCACGCCGAGCAGCACGACCATGATCACCGGCCGGAGCACCCCGGAGGAGATCGCCGCCGCGCAGCACGCGCCGAGCGCCGCCGCGGCCACCGCCAGCGCCCCGGCGGGCCCGGCGATCCGCAGGTCGGGGCCGGACCGGCGCAGGTAGGCGACGGCGGCCGAGGAGGTCCCGGCGATGGAGGCGAGCTTGTTGGTGGCCAGCGCGGCGGCCACCGGCTGCCCGGGGTTGAGCACCATCAGGGCGGGGAGCTGGATCAGCCCGCCGCCGCCCACCACGGCGTCCACCCAGCCGGCCGCCAGGGCCGCCAGCAGCAACAGCACGACCTGCTCGGCCCCCACAGGCCCTCCGGAGGGTGTCATGAGTCAAACCATGGAACACCCGTGACCTTATCGGTCCCCCGAAACCGCTAGCGCGTCGGGACCACCTGGAACACCTCGGCCAGCCGCCCGTCCGGCAGGCCCGCGGCACGGGCGTTGGCCCCCAGCCAGCCGCGCAGCATGCCCTCCAGGTCGTCCATGTGGGAGGTCTGGCTGGCGTGCGCCCGCAGCGCGGCCAGCTTGCGCTCGAACCGCTCGGTGACGTCCACGTGGTGGTTGACCGTCGGGCCGCCCGACAGCCACACCTCCGGCACGGTCCACGCCTCCAGCCCCTCGGCCCGCAGGTCGGGGAACGCATAGGGGTTACGGGCGTCCGGATACACCGCGTCCAGGGCCGCCGACCCGACCGCCCGGTGGTCGGGGTGGCTGGGGTGGATGCGCTCGTAGTTGCGTTCGGGGCTCGGCATCAGCACCCGGTCGGGCCGTACCTGCCGGATCACCCGGGCGATGTCGCGCCGCAGCTCCAGCGTCGCCTCCACGCGCCCGTCCGGGTAGCCCAGGAACCGCACGTCGGTGACGCCGACCGCCTTGGCGGCGGCGCGCTGCTCGTCGCGGCGCAGCGCCGCCATCTCCTCGCGGGTCACGCCGTCGTCGTAGCCGCCGGCGTCCCCGTCCGTCACGATCAGGTACGCCACCTCGACGCCCCTGTCCGTCCAGCCCGCGATCGTGCCCGCGGCGCCGAAGTCCACGTCGTCCGGATGCGCCATCACCGCCAGTACGCGCCGGATGTCCCCGTCGTCCATCACGTCCGTCACGGGCTCACCCTAGGCCGGGAGGCCGACATCGGGGTAGAAGCGGAACATGCGCAAACTCATCAACGATCCGGCCGAGGTGGTGCCCGACGCGCTGCGCGGGCTCGCCGCCGCCCATCCCGGCCTGCGGGTCGATCCGGAGGCCCGGGTGGTGGTGCGGGCGGACGCGCCCCGCTCCGGCAAGGTCGGCCTGGTGTCGGGCGGCGGGTCGGGCCACGAGCCCCTGCACGCCGGGTTCGTCGGATACGGGATGCTCGACGCCGCGTGCCCCGGGGAGGTGTTCACCTCGCCGGTGCCCGACCAGATCGTGGCCGCCACCACGGCCGTGCACGGCGGCGCGGGCGTCCTGCACGTGGTCAAGAACTACACCGGGGACGTCCTCAACTTCCGGATGGCCGCCGAGCTGGCCGAGGACGAGGACGTCGAGGTCGCCACCGTCGTGGTCGACGACGACGTCGCGGTCGAGGACAGCACGTACACGGCCGGGCGGCGCGGCACCGGGGCCACGCTGTTCGTGGAGAAGATCGCCGGGGCGCTGGCCGAGGAGGGCGCGCCGCTGGACGCCGTCGCCGCCGTGGCCCGCGAGGTCAACGACCGGACCCGCTCGTTCGGGGTGGCGCTGTCGGCGTGCACCGTGCCCGCCGCCGGGCGCCCCACGTTCCAGATGGCCGAGGACGAGATGGAGCTGGGCGTCGGCATCCACGGCGAGCCCGGCCGCAAGCGCGTGCGCGCGGGCACCGCCACCGAGATCGTCGAGGCGGCGCTGACCGCCGTGGACGCCGACATGTCCCTGGCGGGCTCCGAGGTGCTGCTGCTGGTCAACGGCATGGGCGGCACCCCGCTGCTGGAGCAGTACGTGGCCTGCGGCGCGGCGGCCGAGTGGCTGGCCGGGCACGGCGTCACCGTGGCGCGCACCCTGGTCGGCCCGTTCGTCACGAGCCTGGAGATGGCGGGCTGCATGATCTCCGTGTGCCGCCTCACCCCCGACCTGCTGCGCCTCTGGGACGCCCCGGTCGAGACCCCGGCGCTACGGTGGGGACGATGAACGGCGCTGACTTCTCCGCCTGGATCAGGCGGGCCGCCGAGCTGGTGACGGCGGACGCGGAACGGCTCACGACGCTGGACGCGGCGATCGGCGACGGGGACCACGGGCACAACATGGCCCGCGGTTTCGCCGCCGCCGTCGCCGCCGTGGACGAACTGCCCGAGGACGTCGTCCCCGGCAGGGTCCTCGTCGCCGCCGGGCGGGCGATCGTCTCCAAGACCGGCGGCGCCTCCGGCCCGCTGTACGGCACGGCGCTGCGCCGGGCGGGCAAGGCGCTCGGCGACGTCGCCGACGTGGACGTCACCGGGCTCGCGGGCGCACTGCAGGCGGCCCTCGACGGCGTCCGCGAGCTGGGCAAGGCCGTCGAGGGCGACAAGACCATGGTGGACGCGCTCGCCCCGGCCGTCGCGGCGTACGAGGCCGCGGTCGAGAACGGCGCGGACCTGGCCACCGCGATGCAGGCGGCCGTCGACGCGGGCGAGACGGGCCTGGAGGCCACCGCCCCCCTGGAGGCCCGCAAGGGCCGCGCCAGCTACCTGGGCCCCCGCAGCGTCGGCCACCTGGACCCCGGCGCGGCCTCCACGGTACTGGTCCTGCTGGCGCTGCTCGACGTGGCCCGCGGGGAGGGCTGACCATGGGCACCGTCGGGATCGTGGTGATCTCCCACAGCCGCCGCCTCGCCGAGGGCGTCGCCGAACTGGCCAGGGAGCTGGGCGTGCACCAGGTCCGCGTCGAGGCCGCCGGCGGCGACGCCGACGGCGGCCTGGGCACCAGCATCGACCTGGTCGAGAAGGCCGTACGCGCCGCCGACGACGGAACGGGCGTCGTCCTCCTCGCCGACCTGGGCGGCGCGGTCCTCACCGCGAAGACCTACGTGGAGGACGCGGAGACCCCCGTCGTCCTGGCCGACGCCCCCCTCGTCGAGGGCGCCGTCGCCGCCGCCTCCGCAGCCGCCTCCGGCGCCACCCTGGAGGAGGTCGCCAGAACGGCGAACGACGCCTACACCTTCCGCAAGACCTAAAGGGACGCACAGGCCCCGACACCTCGAACCTGAACCTCGCACAACAACGGCACGGGCGTTCTCACGGTCACCACCCACCCATGCCCGGTCGCTTCGGCGGGTGCCCCGGAGCGCCAGCGGAGGGGCGCCCGGCGAAGCATCATGAGACCGGGCGCGGGGGGCGTTGGGGGGTCGTCCCCCCACTAAACTTCTACCAGTGTCCTCCTCTGAAGCCTCTCACCCCCTGCTTGATGGGCTGAACCCGCAGCAGCGGGCGGCCGTGGTCCACTCCGGCGGTCCGCTGCTGATCGTCGCCGGCGCCGGGTCGGGCAAGACCCGGGTGCTGACCCACCGGATCGCGCACCTGCTGGCGGAGCGGGACGTGCATCCGGGGCAGATCCTGGCGATCACGTTCACCAACAAGGCCGCGGGCGAGATGAAGGAGCGGGTCGAGGGGCTGGTGGGTCCCCGGTCGGCGGCGATGTGGGTGATGACGTTCCACTCGGCGTGCGTGCGGATCCTGCGGCGGGAGGCGAAGCGGCTGGGGTTCCCGTCGGGGTTCTCGATCTACGACCAGGCGGACGCGCAGCGGCTGATGGCGCTGGTGTGCCGGGAGCTGGACCTGGATCCGAAGCGGTATCCGCCGAAGTCGTTCTCGGCGCAGGTCAGCAACCTGAAGAACGAGCTGATCGACTACGAGACGTTCAAGGCGCGGGCGTCCACGCACCTGGAGCAGACCCTCGCCGAGGCGTACGAGATGTACCAGGCGCGGCTGATGCAGGCCGGGGCCATGGACTTCGACGACCTGATCATGACGACGGTGAACCTGCTGCAGGCGTTCCCGGAGGCGGCCGAGCACTACCGGCGGCGGTTCCGGCACGTGCTGGTGGACGAGTACCAGGACACCAACCACGCCCAGTACGAGCTGGTCCGGCAGCTGACGGTCGCGCCGGGCGAGGACCTGCCGCCCGCGGAGCTGTGCGTGGTGGGCGACGCGGACCAGTCGATCTACGCGTTCCGGGGCGCGACGATCCGCAACATCCTGGAGTTCGAGCGGGACTATCCCGAGGCGACGACGATCCTGCTGGAGCAGAACTACCGGTCCACGCAGACGATCCTGTCGGCGGCCAACGCGGTCATCGAGCGCAACGCCGACCGCAAGCCGAAGAAGCTGTGGTCCGACCAGGGCGAGGGCGAGAAGATCGTCGGCTATGTCGCCGACAACGAGCACGACGAGGCGGCGTTCGTCGCGCAGGAGGTCGACCGGCTGGCCGACGCGGGCGAGGCGCGGCCGGGCGACGTGGCGGTGTTCTACCGGACGAACGCGCAGTCCCGGGTGTTCGAGGAGGTGTTCATCCGGGTCGGGCTGCCGTACAAGGTGGTCGGCGGGGTGCGCTTCTACGAGCGCAAGGAGGTCCGTGACCTGCTGGCGTACCTGCGGGTGCTGGCCAACCCGGAGGACACGGTGTCGCTGCGGCGGATCCTGAACGTCCCCAAGCGCGGCATCGGCGACCGGGCCGAGGCGTGCGTGGAGGCGTACGCGGCGCGGGAGCGGATGTCGTTCTGGCAGGCGCTGCGGGTGCCGGAGGACGTGCCGGGCATGGCGACGCGGTCGATCAACGCGGTGCGGGAGTTCGTGGCGCTGCTGGACGACCTGCGGGAGACGGCGGGGTCGGCGACTCCGGCCGAGGTGGTCGAGGCGGTGCTGACCCGGACGGGCTATCTGGCGGAGCTGGAGGCGTCCCGCGACCCGCAGGACGAGACGCGGGTGGAGAACCTGCGCGAGCTGGAGGCGGTGGCCCGCGAGTTCGAGGACCGCTTGGACGGCGAGAGCGCCGAGGGCCGCCTGGTCGATTTCCTGGAGCAGGTGGCCCTGGTCGCCGACGCGGACTCCATTCCGGGCACGAAGGGCGCGCCGGTGCCGCCGGGTGAGCGGGCGCCGGACTCCGACCAGGGCGTCGTGACGCTGATGACGCTGCACACCGCCAAGGGCCTGGAGTTCCCGGTGGTGTTCCTCACCGGCATGGAGGACGGCGTCTTCCCGCATCTGCGGGCGATGAGCAACCCGAAGGAGCTGGAGGAGGAGCGCCGGCTGGCCTATGTGGGCATCACCCGGGCCCGCCGCCGCCTGTACCTGACGCGCGCCACGATGCGCAGTTCGTGGGGCGCGCCGCAGATCAACCCGGAGTCGCGGTTCCTGCGGGAGGTCCCGACGACGCTGGTCAGCTGGGAGCGCGCCGCGGCGGCCTCCAGCGCCCCGGCGATGGCGTCGGTGGCGGCCCGTCCCGGGGTGCGCTCGCCCGGCAACCGTCCGGTGCCGAGCCTGGCGCCGGGCGACAAGGTCACGCACGACGCGTTCGGGCTGGGCACGGTGGTGTCGGTGGACGGGGCGGGCGAGAAGTCGGCGGCGAGCATCGACTTCGGCGGCGACTACGGGGTCAAGCGCCTGGTCCTGCGGTACGCGCCGGTCGAGAAGCTCTGACCTCGGCGGGCGGCCGCCGGACCGCGTAGTCGCCGAGGGACGGTTCGAGGAGCGCGAAGGCGTCCTCGGCGGCCCGGGTGAGGGCGGCGGCCATCGTGTCGTGGTCCTGGCCTTCCAGGGTGCGGCGCAGCGTCTCGGCGAACAGCACCCGGTGGGCGCCGCCGAGCTGGGCCGCGGCGACGCGGGGCCGCAGGTCGGCGGGGTCGGCGCCGGTCTCCTCGGCGAGCACGGCGGCCAACGCCTCCTCCCGGGCCTCGTGGAACTCGCGCAGCCGGGCCACCAGTGCCGGGCTTCCGGCGATCATGCGGGCGAACGCGGGGCCGGAGAACCCGATCACCGGGTCGTGCCGGCGGACCGCGTCGAGGTACTCGCGGCGCAGGGCGGCCAGCGCGGACTCCCCCGGGGCGCGCCCGGCGACGGCCCGCGCCAGGCCCTGGACGAACTCGTCGCGCAGGTCGAGGGCCAGGTCCTCCTTGCGCGGGAAGTAGTTGGTGACGGTCATCTTGGCGACCTGGGCGGCGGCGGCCACGTCGGCGATGGTGACCTGGTCGAAGCCGCGTTCGATGAACAGCCGGGTGGCGTGGTCGGAGATGGCCTGGCGGGTCTGCCGCTTCTTCAGCTCGCGGAGGCCGGTCGGGGGTGCGTTCATGCCCCCATCCTCTCACGGACCTAAGTTTGTGCTTGACACATTTCTAGACTTGACCTAAGTTTGTGCCCAGTCGAGAACGAAGGAGACGATCCTGAACCTCCGCATCACTCACGGAGCCCCCGTCCCCGGCACGCGGCGCACCCTCCGCCGGGCCCTGCAGGACCAGCGCGGCGCGCACAAGCCGGTCCGGGGCAAGGGCGTCGTGCCGCCCCGGCCCCCGCGCCGCACGCGGATCCCCGGTCGCTGAGCGATCCCGGCATCCGAGACCACCGACCAGAACGACCAAGGGAGCCGCACATGACCGTGTTCGATGCCGGAGCCGAGTTCGACCGCCAGGTGGCGACGCTGCTCGCCAAGGGTTACCCGGCGCTCGCCGGGCTCACCGCCGAGGAGTTCACCGGGCTCGTGGCCCCGCTGCGCGACACCGCCGTGGCGCGCGGCGGGGCGATGACGCCGCCCGAGGAGGGCCGGATGCCGTTCCTGCTGGTCGTCACGAGGGCGCTGGCGCCGATCGAGCAGGCGTGGCCGCTGACGACCCTGCACGGGAAGTCCAGGCCGGGCATCATCGACCGGCACTACGAGCCCGGGGCGCTGGAGCGGTTCGTCACCACCAAGGAGGCCGCGCCGCCGGACGAGCGGGCCTACCTGCTGTTCGACGTCGACCGGGGCGAGGAGTTCTGCGGGGCGGTCCCCAACGACGCGATGGCCGTCATCGCCGGGCGGGGCCGCACGCTGCTGACCATCGAGGAGGGGATCGCGCTGGTCACCCAGCATCCCGTGGCGCTGGCCAAGAACAAGTGCTTCTCGCTGGGCGGCTCCCGCTCCGGCGACCGCCGGGTCCCCGCGATGTGGATCAGCCAGAACGCCCCCAAGCTGGGCTGGTGCTGGGAGGGCAACCCGCACACCTGGCTGGGCATGGCCTCGGCCGCCGACCGCGCGGTGATCTGACCGCCGCACGGCTCCCGGGGGCGCGGTAGGGTGCCGGGCATCCGTGACCCCGGGAGCCGATCATGGAACACGCGATCACCGTGACCGCGACCTCCGCCGCGCCGCCCGACGTCCTGTTCCGGCACCTGGCGACGGCGGAGGCGTGGCCCGTCTGGAGCGGGCTGCCGGCCGCGGCCCGGCGGGTCAGGCCCGGCTTCGGCGTCCCCGACGGCGTCGGGTCCGTCCGGCGGATGGGCCCGGCCTGCGAGGAGACCGTGGCCTACGACCCGCCGCACCACTACGCGTACCGGATGCTGGCGGGCCTGCCGGTGGACGACTACCGCGCCGACGTGACGTTCTCCCCCCGGGAGGACGGCGGCACGACCGTCCGCTGGGAGGCCCGCTTCGCCACCCGGGTACCGGGGACGGGCGCGCCGATCCGCCTCGTCATGACCCGGATCCTGGGCCGCTTCGCGCGCGGGGTCGCCGCCCACGCCGCCCGCTGCGACCCGGGGTGCCCGGCGCACGGCTAGAGTGCTCGGAGCCGATGTCCCCCGCCACGACGGAGGTGGCATCGCGCCGTGCTCGATCTGGTCTTCGACCTGGAGACGCAGGACCCCGACGACGTCCTGACGCTGTGCCTGGTCGCCGGGCATCCGGCGGTGGCGCTGCGGGCGGTGACGGTCACGCCCGGCGGCCCCGCGCAGGTGGCCCTCGTACGGCATGTCCTGCACCGGCTGGGCCGCGACGACGTGCCCGTCGGGGCCACCGACCCCGGCACCGGCAAGGACCACGTGTCGGCCTTCCATCACCGCTGGCTGGGCGTTCCCCCGGCCGCCGAGCCCGACGCACCCGCCGCCGCGCTGCTCGCCGGGACGCTGGAACGGCACCCGGACGCGGTGCTGCTGACCGGCGGCCCGCTGCACACCCTGCGTCGCCTGCTGGAGGAGCACCCGGCCGCCAGGCTGACGCGGTGGGTCGCTCAGGGCGGGTTCGCCGGCGACAACCTCGTGCCGCCCGAGCACCGGCTGGCGAAGTTCGACGGGCTGCTGCGGTGCCCGACGTTCAACTTCAACGGCGAGCCCACCGCCGCGCACCTGGCGCTGGCGTCACCGCGCATCGCGCGCCGGGAACTGGTGTCCAAGAACGTCACCCACGGCATCCGGTACGACCGCGAGTTGCACGAACGGCTGCGCCCGCACAAGGACGGCAACGCCGGGCTGGCGCTGCTGTTCGACGGCATGGAGCGTTACCTGCGCAAACGGCGTCAGGGCAAGCTGCTGCACGACCCCGCGGCGGCGTGCGCGGCCGTCGACCCGGCGGTCTTCACCTGGGCCGAGGTCGAGCCGGTGCGCGACGGGCTCGGCTGGGGCGCCGAGCCCGCCCCCGGCTCCGGGACGTTCATCACCGTCGCCGTGGACCGGGAACGGCTCTTCGCGGTGCTCACCGGGGAGCCGCGCGGCTGATCAGGCCACGATCAGACCGGGATCAGACCGGGATCAGACCGGGATCAGACCAGGCGGCGGGCGGCGGCCCAGCGCGACAGCTCGTGCCGGTTGGACAGCTGGAGCTTGCGCAGGACGCTGCTGACGTGGGTCTCCACCGTCTTGACCGAGATGAACAGCTCCTTGGCGATCTCCTTGTAGGCGTAGCCGCGGGCGATCAGCCGGAGCACCTCGCGTTCCCGCTGGGTGAGCTGGTCCAGCTCGGGATCGACGGAGGGCACGTCGCTGGCGGCGAAGGCGTCCAGCACGAACCCCGCCAGGCGCGGAGAGAACACCGCGTCGCCCTCGGCGACCCGGCCGATCGCGTCGGTCAGCTCGGGACCGGAGATCGTCTTGGTGACATAGCCGCGCGCGCCGCCCCGGACCACGCCGATCACGTCCTCGGCGGCGTCCGACACCGACAGGGCCAGGAACCGGGACGGCACCGAGCCGTGCAGGCGGCGCAGCACCTCGATGCCGCCGCCGCCCGGCAGGTGCACGTCGAGCAGCACGACGTCGGGCCGGGCGGCCGAGATCACCGCCACCGCCTCGTCCACGTCCCCGGCCTCGCCGACGATCTCGACGTCACCGCCCAGCTCGGCCTTGACCCCGGTGCGGAACATCTGGTGGTCGTCCACCAGCACCACTGTCGTCACTGCGTCCCTCTCACTTCCTCATCTCCAGGCGGACCTCGGTGCCCTCGCCCGGGGCGGTGCGGACGGTGGCCCGGCCGCCGTTGCGTTCCATGCGCCCGATGATGGACCCCCGTACGCCCATCCTGTCCTGTGGGACGGCGTCCAGGTCGAAGCCCTTGCCCCGGTCCCGGACGAAGATCGCCACCTCGTCGCCCTCGACCTCGGCGTACACCGACACCGACGGGGCCCCGGAGTACTTGGCGGCGTTGACCATCGCCTCGCGGGCGGCCTGCAGGGCGGCGCCGAGCCGGGGGTCCAGCGGGCAGTCGCCCACGCAGACCACCTCGATCGGCACCCCGTGGTCGTCCTCGACCTCCCCGGCGGTCTCCCGCACGGCCGCCGCGAACGTCCGGTCGGGGTCGGCCTCGGGCTGGTAGAGCCAGGTCCGCAGGGTGCGTTCCTGGGACCGGGCGAGCCGCTGCACCTCCCGGGCGTCGTGGGCGTTCCGCTGGATCAGCGTCAGGGTGTGCAGGACCGAGTCGTGGATGTGGGCGGCGAGTTCGGCGCGTTCCTGGGAGCGGATGCGTTCGCGGCGCTCGGCGTCCAGGTCCTGCCACAGCCGCACGAGCCAGGGCGTCGCGATCACGGCGAGGCCGGTGGCGAGCACGATCGTCGCGATCAGCACCTCGCGGACCTGGGCGGCCTTGACGTTCTGCGCCAGGAACCCGCCGATCCCGCCGATCACCAGGCCGAGGCCGAGCAGGCTGCGCAGCCACAGGCGGCGCAGCGAGACCGTGGTGGAGCGCAGCCAGCGCTGCCGCTGGTCACGGTCGGCCTGCTGCCACAGGATCGCCGCGCCGACCCCGCCGAGCACCACCGGCCACAGCGCGTCCCGCATCAGGCCCGCGCCCCAGCCGAGGACGGTCAGCCCGAGCGTCACGGCCCCGTAGGCCATCAGCTGCAGCCAGTCGCGGGGCCGCGGCTGCCCGGCCGAGGCGGCCTCCTCGCGCGGCACCAGCACCCAGAACGCCAGGTAGGCGGCCAGGCCGCGCCCGCCGCCCGCGACGAGCAGCACGAACGCCAGCCGTACGATCACCACGTCCAGGCCGAGGTGGGCGGCCAGGCCCCGGCACACCCCGGCCAGCAGCCGCCCGTCGGCGGCGCGTTCCAGCCGCGCGCCGACCCGGGCGCCGTCGTCGGTGACCGGCTCGGCCATCGCTGTCGTCACGCCTCCTCACGCCCTTTCCTCGTCCGTGACGGCGGGCGCACGTCACGGCCCCCTCACCGCATCGTCACACGTGCGGGACAGCGCCGCATCGGGGTGGGT
This sequence comes from Thermomonospora sp., assembly GCA_036258615.1. Classification (GTDB taxonomy): domain Bacteria; phylum Actinomycetota; class Actinomycetes; order Streptosporangiales; family Streptosporangiaceae; genus Thermomonospora. The sequence goes on from DATADI010000235.1 coordinate 14,353, forward strand.
CCCTGGTCGCCGCGGCGCGGGGTCAGGGTCGGCTCAGGGTGGTCCCGGATACCCGGGCCCGGGGCGGGACCGCGACGATGGGTGCCATGGCGGGACAGGACACCGTGACGGGCATGCGGCGGCTGGAGCGGCCCCGGGAGGGACGCATCCTGGCCGGGGTGTGCGTGGGCCTCGGCCGGTACACGCGGGTGGACCCGGTGGTGCTGCGGGTCGGGTTCGCGGTGCTGACGCTGGCGGGCGGGCCGGGCATCCTCGTCTACCTCGCCGCCTACCTGCTCATCCCCGGCGACGCCGGCCAGGCCGCGGCCCTGGAGCGGGCGCTGCGGCGGCGTTTCGACGCCGACACCGTGCTGGTCCTGCTCGGCGGGCTGATGGGCGCGACGACGGTGCTCATCACGATGGTCGGCGGCCTGTCGGAGGACGCGCTGGCGGCCGTGACGGTGCTGGCGCTGGTGCTCCTGGTCGCGCACGCCCGCAAGGTCGACTTCGGCGCGGTGGCGCGCGGCCTCCCCGAGGGGCTGCGGGGCCACCCGCTGCGGCCGGACCCGCCTCCCCCGCCCGGCGAGGCGCCGGTGTTCCTGGACGACCTGGACGCCGGGGACGCCGTGCGCAGGGCGGCTCCGCTGCCCGAGGGCATGGTCGACCTGGCGACCCTCAGCGAGCCGGAGCCCGCGCCCCCGGCCGAGCCCGCACGCCGCCCCGCGCGGAAGCGGTCCCCGGTCACGTCGGTGACGCTGCTCGGCGCACTGGCGGGGGGCGCGGCGATGATCCGATG
>DATADI010000236.1:0-3426 GCA_036258615.1 Thermomonospora sp.
CCCCAGGTGCCGGTGCCCCCGCCGCGCGGGGGTGGGGGCACCGGCGTCTTTCAGCTGAGCGCGGCGTCGCGGAGGGCGCGCAGGGTCGGCTCGTCGTGGACGCCCGCGAACAGCAGCGTGGTGACCGGGCTGTCGCGCCAGACCTGCAGGCGCTCGCGGATCCGGCCGATCGGGCCCAGCAGGGAGATCGCGTCGGCCAGCTCGTCGGGCACGGCCCGCACCGCCTCCTCGCGGCGGCCGGCCAGGAACAGCTCCTGCACCGTGGCGGCCTGGTCGGCGTAGCCGAGCCGGCCGATCAGGTCGAGGTGGAAGTTGCGGTCCCGGGCGCCCATGCCGCCGATGTAGAAGGCCAGCGGGATCTTCGCGAACTCCAGCGCGGCGGACAGGTCGTCGGTGACGATCGTGGTCACGGTGGCGGCGATGTCGAAGCCCTCGGGCCGCCCGGCCAGCGACTTCCCGAACAGTGCGTCGATGCGCGCGGGGTCCACGAACAGCGGCAGCCAGCCCTGGGCGATCTCGGCGGCGAGCGCGATGTTCCGGGGCCCCTCGGCCCCCAGGTACACCGGGATCTCGGGCCGCACCGGATGGACGATCGACCTGAGCGGTTTCCCGAGCCCGGTCCCGCCGGGATAGGGCAGCGGATAGTGCGGCCCGGAATTGGTCACCGGCTCCTCGCGCCGCCAGATGCGCCGCATGATGTCGACGTACTCGCGGGTACGCGCCAGCGGTTTCGGAAACGGCACCCCGTACCAGCCCTCCACGACCTGGGGGCCGGACGCGCCGATGCCGAGGATCACCCGGCCGCCGGACAGCGCGTCGAGGGTGAGGGCGTGCATGGCGGTGGCGGCGGGCGTGCGCGCCGACATCTGGACCACGGCGGTGCCCAGCGCGATCCGCGAGGTGCGGGCGGCGTACCAGGTGAGGGTGGTGAGGGCGTCGGATCCGTAGGCCTCGGCGGTGAAGACCGCGTCGTAGCCGAGCCGCTCGGCGGCCAGCACGGTCTCGGTGCGGTCCTCGGGGTCACGCCCCCAGTAGCCGACGTTGATCCCGATCCTGAAGGGGGCGGACACCTTGCGAACACCTCCGGTCCGTGACGGCGACCCGCATACTAGAACACGTTCTAGCGGAGGGGAAGGGCGCGGGGCACGGGCACGGGGCCGGAGGTGTCCGTCAGGGGCGGGGGGTCAGCTCGCGCCGACGTCCCCCAGCAGGGCCCGCCAGGCGGCGGGGGTCAGCAGCAGCGCCGGACCCTGCGGGTCCTTGGAGTCGCGCAGCGCGCGCCGGCCGCCGCGCAGCGCGGCCACCTCCACGCACTGGTCACCGCTGCCACTGCGGGACGACTTGCGCCAGACGGCGCGGGACAGTTCGTTCTCGATCTCGGGGTGGACGTGGTTCACGGCCCGTATCTACTCCTTCGCTGCCTCTGTGAGGAGGTGCGCGGAATCCTCCGGCGAAAGGGCTGCCTTGACGATTCGGTCGAATCGAGACCCATGCTGTCCTGTTTCCACGGAACTCTCAAGGTAAACGTCACCCATGGTGCCCTCGACATAGGCGATATCAGGGTCAGCGGGGTCCGGAAACGACAGAATCGTAAATCTGCCATCAAGACCGGCATGTGCGCCCGCGGAGTACGGGAGCACGCGAAGGGTGATTTTCGGGCGCCGGGCGAATCGGGCCAGCCACAGCAACTGCTCGCGCATCACCCCGCGCCCGCCGATCGGCCGCCGCAGCACCGCCTCGTCGAGGACGATGTGCAGGTCCGGGGCGTTGGGGCGGTCCAGCAGCGCCTGCCGCGCCTTGCGGGCGGCGATGCGGCGGTCCACGTCGGCCGCCGAGGGCAGCATCCGCCCGGCGGTGATCACCGCGCGGGCGTAGTCCTCGGTCTGCAGCAGCCCGTGGATGAGCTGGGCGTCCCAGGAGCGGATCTCCGACGCCTCGTCCTCCAGCGCGACGTAGCTGCCGGTGAACACGTCGGCGTAGGCGGTCCACCAGCCGCGCTGCCCCGCCTGCTTGGCCAGCGCGATCAGGGCGTCCCGCTGCGGGCTGGGCACCCCGTACAGGTCCAGGATGTCGGCGACGTCGGCGGGGCGGGGCCGGGTCTGGCCGGTCTCCAGCCGGGAGACCGTCGCCCGTGACCAGCCGAGCCGGTCCGCGACGTCCTGCAGGGTCAGTTTCTCCTCCTCGCGCAGGCGGCGCAGCTCCCGCGCCAGCCGGCGCCCGCGGACGGTGGGCCGGTAGGTCATGGCTCGCAAGTGTGGTGTTTCGGAACGCACCGCACAACGAGAACGACAAGCCCGGTACGGGAATCTCGTCAAGAGAGTTGCGGTGGTGAGAATCACACGAGACCCTGGTGTGCCAGTGACCAATCGGGGACCGAGCGTGACGATGTCGACGCACCTGGAGGCGACCCCCGTGAAGACCTCGCCCGAGACCGCCGAAGCCGCCCGCACGGACGACGCCCCCGCGCACCGTCCGCCGGGCTGGGCCTGGACGCTGCCGGAGGGACCGGGCTGCGTCCGGGAGGCCCGGGTGACGCTGGCCCAGGCCCTGACCGTGCTCGGGGCGTCCGCCGACCTCATCGCCGACGCCCGGCTGATGGTCAGCGAACTGGCCACCAACGCCTTCCAGCACGCCGCCGGGCACGGCCCGTTCGAGCTGTGGCTGTACTCCGGCGACCCGGCCGGGCGGGGCGGGCGGCGGGAGCTGCGCTGCGCCATCTTCGACCGGCTGCCCGACACGCGGCTGCCGGGCTACTCGTGGACCTCCGGCGACTGCGGCCGGGGGCTGAGCATCGTCCGGGAGCTGTCCGGAGGGCGCTGGGGCACGACGCGGGAACGGTCCCGCTGCGGTGGGGACGCGCCCGGCAAGGCCGTGTGGTTCGCGCTGCCCCCCGAGACCTCCGAGACCTCCGAGGCCCCCGAGACCCGCGACCCCGCCTCAGCCGCGTTCGACGGCGGGTGCGACGTCGGTGATGAGGGCCAGCAGCGAGCGTGACAGCAGGGTGTGCGCCCGCGCCCGGTCGATCGTCTTCTGCTGGAGCCACTCGCGGGTGGCGACGTCGGCCAGCCCCGAGTAGGTCCGCAGGATCACCCGCAGCGTGTCGGTGGGGTCCGCCAGGCCCAGCACCCTGAGCAGGTGCTCCACGGTCAGGTCACGGGCGCGGTTGACGATCCGCATCAGCTCCGGGTCCTGCCCGAAGCCCTCGGCGTCCAGGGCCGCGAACCAGGTGTCGGCGTTGGCCTCGGCGGCGTCCAGGAACCGTTCGACGCACAGGTCGATCGTCTCCGGCAGCCCGAGGTCGCCGGGCGGCGGGACGGCCAGGTCCGGGGACGGCACGGTGAGGCTCCGCACCACCTCCAGGAACAGGTCCCGCTTGGTGCCGAAGTGGTAGTGCAGCAGCCCCCGGCGCACCCCCGCCTCGGGGGG
>DATADI010000237.1:0-3599 GCA_036258615.1 Thermomonospora sp.
GCCGGGGGCCGTGGACCTGCGGCCGGGCGTCCCGTGGGTCGGCGATCTGGACACCCCGGCCTGGCGGCGCGCCTGGCGGAGGGCGGCCTCCGTCGCGGCGGCCGACCGGTCCGACCCGTGGGGGCTGCCGGGGCTGCGGGCGGCGCTGTGCGACCACATGCGCCGCACGCGGGGCGTGACCTGCGAGCCGGAGCAGGTGGTGGTCACCCGTGGCGCGACCAACGGCCTGGACATGCTCGCCGCGACCGTCCTGCGCCCCGGCGACCGGGTGGGGCTGGAGGAGCCCGGCTACCTGCGCGCCCACGCGGTGCTGGCCTCGCGCGGCGCGCAGGTCGTGCCCTGCCCGGTGGACGAGCACGGCCTGGTGGTGGAGGGGCTGCCCGACGACCTCCGGCTGGTCTACACGACGCCCTCGCATCAGTACCCGCTCGGCGGCGTGCTGCCGGTGCCGCGCCGCCAGGCCCTGCTGGCGTGGGCCCGGCGCACCGGGGCGCTGGTCGTGGAGGACGACTACGACGGGGAGTTCCGCTACGACGTGGCCCCGCTGCCCGCGCTGTACGGCCTGGACCCGCGCACGGTGGTCCACCTCGGCACCATGTCCAAGCGGCTCGCCGCCGACATCGGCGTCGGCTGGCTGGCGGCGGCCCCTGAGCTGGCGGCGGCCGTCGCGCGCCGCCGCAGGCAGCTCAACGACCGGACCTCGCCCGTGCCGCAGGAGGCCGTCCGGCTGCTGCTGGAGGACGGCGACCTCGACCGGCACATCCGCCGGATGCGCGCCGAGTACGCCCGCCGCCGCGCCCTGGTGGTGCGCGAACTCGACGGCCTCGCGCTGCGCGGGGACACGGCGGGCCTGCACCTGGTCGTCGAGCTGCCCGGCCCGCTGGCGCAGCGCGTCCTGCGCCGCGCCCGCGACGAGGGCGTGCTGCTGGACTCGCTCGAACGCCATCACGCGGGCCCGCCGACGGTGACCGGCCTGGTCATCGGCTACAGCACCGCCACCGTCGCCGACCTGCGCCACGGGCTGCGCCTGGTCCGCGCGCTCATCGCCGCCGACCACGCGTGACCGCCGACGGCTCAGACGGGGTCCGGGGTCAGGAACGGCTCGGTGTTGCGGGTGAGGCGGTGGGCCAGCAGCTCGGACGGGGCGCCCGGCGGGGTGGCACGGGCGGGCTGGCGGGGCCGGGGGATCTCCAGGACCGGGGTGTCCTGGCCGGTGATGCGCCGGATGTCGAGGGCGCCCGGGTCGGCCTGCAGCGACTCGGGGACCTGGGAGGCGCCGAAGTGGCCCCCCCGCGCCCAGGCGCGGCGCTGGCGGTCGGCGTGGTACGACTGCGGCGCGGGCAGCGGCGGCCCGGCGGGCCAGCGGCGGGGCACCCCCCAGGCGTCGAGCCAGCGCAGCAGCGGCTCCAGCCCGTTCATCGGCCCGGTGGTGAACGGCTCGCGGGACAGCGCCACGACCATGATCTGGACGCAGACGCGGCCCTCCCCCCGGACGGGGTCGGTCAGCAGACACGCGGCGAGGGTCGCGGGCAGCAGGTGGACGATCTCGCCCGCGTACGGGTTCCAGACCAGGTGGGCGGGACGGCCCTGGCGGGCCAGGTCGAGGGCCGTCGAGCGGGCCGAGACCGCCCGGGGGTCGCTCTCACTGGAGAACCAGACGACCCTGGGAGCACCCCCCTTCATCGGTCCGCCGTCCAGTGCCACCGGAATGCGTCCGGCTCCGGGTAGCCATGCGTCGGCCACTGCGCGTCCCCCCATCGGGCGTTCGGCCCCGAATGGTTCAATCCTTCGTTGTTAGCGGAGACTGACCGGTAAGTCCAGGCCAGCGTGTTTCGACGCGCTTTCTGGGGCAACGTAGTCGGGTTACCCCTTTGGTGCCGCGTCGTCGCTCATGCGTACCCTGCCCGGAGCGCGAATCCACCTGATCCGGTGGGGAATCGGGCGGCCGGTGATCCCGGCCGGAGCATCGGCGCTGGTAGTGGGAAACTTTCGGAAACCGGCCGGAAGTGGCCGAGGAGTTACCAAGCGCCCGTGCGCCCCCGGCTGGTAGGGGTGGGTCTCGCGCGGTAAACCGAACTACGTTCTAATAGGTCGCCACAGAGTCCTGCGGGAGGGAAGTGTCATGAGCGGTGCGGTGGCGGCCGAGGTGCCCGGCGTGGACGTGCCCCGGCTGAACGGCTGGCTGGAGACGGCGCTGCCGGGAGCGGGCGGGGTCGCCGCGATCCGGCTGATCGCCGGTGGCCGGTCCAACCTGACGTACGGGATCACCCTGGCCGACGGACGGCGGATCGTGCTGCGGCGGCCCCCGCTGGGGCACGTGCTGCCGACCGCCCACGACATGGGGCGCGAGCACCGGGTGCTGTCCGCGCTCGCCGCCGGGACGGGGGTGCCCGTCCCCACGCCGCTGGCGTTCTGCGCCGACGAGGCGGTGGTCGGCGCGCCGTTCTACCTCATGGACCACGTGGACGGGCGGGTCCTGCGCACCGTCGAGGACGCCGCCGACGTGACGCCGGAGCAGGCGCGCGCGCTGAGCGAGCGGCTCGCCGAGGTGCTCGCCGCGATCCACCTGGTGGACGTGGAGGCCGCCGGGCTCGGCGACTTCGGCCGCCCCTCCGGCTACCTGGAGCGGCAGCTCCGCCGGTGGGGCCAGCAGTGGGAACGGTCACGGGAGGCGATCCTGGCCACCGGCGCCAGCCGGGACCTGCCCGCCTACGACCGGCTCGTGACGCGGCTGGGCGAGCTGCTGCCCGCCGACGGCCCGGCGCGGCTGGTGCACGGCGACTACCGGCTGGACAACGCCCTCGCCCGCATCGAGCCCCGCCCGGAGATCGCCGCGGTGGTCGACTGGGAGATGTCCACGCTGGGCGATCCGCTGGCCGACCTCGGCCTCACCCTCGTGTACTGGGCGGACGCGGGCGACGAGGAACGGCAGCGGATCCCGGTGGGCTCCACCGTGACCGCCGCGCCGGGCTTCCTCGACCGCCGGGGGTTCGCGGCCCGGTACGCCGACATCACCGGGTTCGACCTGGCGGGCCTGGACTTCTACGTCGCGTTCGCCTGCTTCAAGCTCGCCGTGATCCTGGAGGGCATCCACGCCCGGTACCTGCAGAACGCGACGGTGGGGGAGGGCTTCGACACGATCGGCGACTCGGTGCCCCTGCTGCTGGAGCGGGCGCACCGCGTCCTGGACGCGCGGTCGCCCTGGTAGCCGCTAGTCGCCGCCGGGCGAGCCGGTCGGACCGGGGTCCGGGCCGGGGCCGGGCGGCTCGTCGGCCGGGCAGAGCCAGGTGACGACGGCGGTGCCGTTCGGGGACAGGGACACGCTGCCGATGCCGCCCTCGCCCAGGCAGGGGCCCAGCCGGACGGCGGTGACGCGGGCGGACCGGCCCGCCGTGAGCAGGCCGCCGCCGACGGCCGTGACCCCGTTCGCGCCCGCGACGCTCCACCGGACGGGGCCGCCGACCGCGGTGACCGTGAACGAGCACGCCCGCGCCCTCGGCGGGATGCGGCAGCCCGCGACCGCCAGCCTGCCCCGGACCGGCGGGGCGCTGGTGGTCCGCGTGGGCGACGGCGTCGTCCGGGACGGGGCCGGGCGCGGC
>DATADI010000238.1:0-4591 GCA_036258615.1 Thermomonospora sp.
CACCGAGGAGTTGCGGCCCGAGGCGTGCGCGACGACGAACGGCGCGCACTCCAGCCCCGCCGCGCCCGGGTCGCTGGACAGCGTGACCGGCAGCCCCGCCAGCTTCTCCCCGACCCGGGTGCCGCCGCCGGGCGCGCTGAAGACCGTCCGGCCGTCGTGCGCGTCCCGGGCGCCCGCCGTCCAGTACAGGTAGATCATCAGGTCGGCGACCGCGCTGGGCGGCAGCAGCGTCTCGTACCGCCCGGCCGGCAGGTCCACCCGGCGGCGGCTCCACTCCAGCCGCCGGGCCAGGTCGTCGGCCAGCGCGGGCACGTCCACGTCGGTGAAGTCGCGGGTGCCCACCCCCGCCCAGGCCGACCCGCCGCCCGCCGCCCCGGCCAGCTTGGCGTTCAGCTCCACCAGCCCGGTCGGCTGGTCGTGCCGCGGCCGAGGGCGCCGGGGCGATCCCGGAGAACACCCCGATCTCGGTCCCGGCGGGCGGCTCGTCCCACGCCCCGCCGCCGGCGACCTCGGTGACCAGCGGCGCGGCGTCCTCGGCGGGCCCGCTGGCGGCGGCCACCCGCTCGGCCTCGCGCACCAGCTCCTCGATCCCGTCGGGGCCCACGCCCGCCCGGGACACCGCCCCGGCCGCGACGCCGTCGCCCACGCGCCGCAGCGCGATCACCGTGAGCTGCCGGGACCGGGTGACGCCGTTGGTGGTCAGCGTGTTGCCCGCCCACCGCAGGTTCGCCGTGCTCGACTCCTCGGCGATCACCACGCAGTCGTCGGCGCGCGACAGCTCCAGCGCCCTCTCCACGCTCTCCTGCGGGGTCACTGACCGGCCTCCTTCACCGTGTTGAGGATGTTGACGCCGCGGAACAGCGCCGACGGGCAGCCGTGGCTGACCGGGGCCACCTGTCCCGGCTGCCCCTTTCCGCAGTTGAACGCCCCGCCCAGCACGTACGTGGCCGGGCCGCCCACCGCCTCCATGGAGTTCCAGAAGTCGGTGGTGGTGGCCTGGTACGCCACGTCCCGGACCTGCCCGGCGAGCCGGCCGTTCTCGATCCGGTAGAAGCGCTGCCCGGTGAACTGGAAGTTGTGCCGCTGCATGTCGATCGACCAGCTCTTGTCGCCGACGATGTACAGGCCCCGCTCGACCCCCGCGATCAGCTCCTCGGTGGACGGCCCGTCCGGCGCGGGCTTCAGCGACACGTTCGCCATGCGCTGCAGCGGCATGCTGGAGGAGGAGTCGGCGAACGCGCAGCCGTTCGAGCGCTCCTGCCCGGTGAGCCGGGCGATCCGCCGGTCGAGCTGGTAGCCGGTGAACACCCCGTCGGTGACGATGGGGAACTCGCGGGTCGCCACGCCCTCGTCGTCGTAGCCGATGGTGGCCAGCCCGTGCTCGGCGGTGCGGTCGCCGGTCACGTTCATCACCGGCGACCCGTACCGCAGGACGCCGAGCTTGTCGGGCGTGGCGAACGAGGTGCCCGCGTAGGCGGCCTCGTAGCCCAGCGCCCGGTCCAGTTCGGTGGCGTGCCCGATGGACTCGTGGATGGTCAGCCACAGGTTCGACGGGTGGATGACCACGTCGTAGGCGCCCGCCTCCACCGACGGCGCGGCGAGCTTGTCGGCCAGCAGGCCCGGCAGCTCGGCCAGCTCGGCGTCCCAGTCCCAGGCGTCGCCGGTCAGCCACTCGTACCCGCGGCCCACCGGCGGCGCCAGCGTCCGCATCGTGTCGAACAGCCCGTCGGCGGCGGCCATGGCCTCCACCACCGGGTGCAGCCGCACCCGCTGCTGGGTGGTGACCGTGCCCGCCAGGTCGGCGTAGAACTTGTTCTCCTTGACCTGCAGGAGCGTCGCCTCGACGTGGTCGACGTCGCCGTGGGCCAGCAGCCGCCGGCTCCAGTCCTCCAGCAGCGCGACCTTGTCGGTGGTGGGCACCTCGAACGGGTCGGTCTCGTAGGACGACACCCAGGTCCGCTCGCCGTGGACCGGCTCGGGCGCCAGCTCGATCGGCTCCCGGTTGACCGGGGCGGCGACCGCGGCGACCCGCACCGCCTGCTCGGCCACCCGGGCGGCCCCGTCGGGCGTCAGGTCCACCCCGGCGGCGAACCCCCACGTGCCGTCCTTGACCACCCGGACCGACAGGCCCAGGTCGTCGGAGTCCAGCGCGGTCTGCAGGTTGCCGTCGTACAGGCGCAGCGTCTGGCTGCGGATGCGTTCCAGGCGGAAGTCGGCGTGCGCGGCGCCCAGCTCCCGGGCGCGGGTCAGCGCGGCGTCGGCCAGCGCGCGCAGCGGCAGCGCGGTGAAGGAAGAGTCGATCTGGTGCACCCGCCCGAACCTACCGGCGTACAAACGCACATGAGGGATCTTGTCGGTATGCCACATCTCACCGGCGGCGGCCCCGCCACTACGCTCGGACGCTGACGTACGGCTGACGTACGGGGAGCCCCCGCCCACGGGGATGATCCAGGAGGTTATGAGATGAGTCGGTCCGTCCTCGTGACCGGGGGCAACCGCGGGATCGGCCTGGCGATCGCCCGGGAGCTGGCCGCGGCGGGCGACCAGGTGGCGGTCACGTACCGCTCCGGTGAGCCGCCCGCGGGGCTGTTCGGCGTCAAGTGCGACGTGACCAGCGCCGAGGACGTCGACACCGCCTTCGGCAAGGTGGAGGCCGAGCAGGGCCCGGTCGAGGTGCTGGTGGCCAACGCCGGGATCACCCGCGACACCCTCCTGGCCATCATGAGCGAGGACGACTTCACCTCCGTCCTGGACACCAACCTCACCGGCGCGTTCCGGGTCGCCAAGCGCGCCGCCAAGCTGATGATGCGCAAGCGCAGGGGTCGCATCGTGCTGGTGTCCTCCGTCGTGGGGATGCTCGGCTCGGCGGGGCAGGCCAACTACGCCGCCTCCAAGGCCGGGATGGTGGGCTTCGCCCGCTCGCTGGCCCGCGAGCTGGGGTCCCGCAACATCACCGTGAACGTGGTGGCCCCCGGCTTCGTCGAGACCGACATGACGGCCGCGCTCGGCGAGGACCGGCAGGCGGCCATCAAGGCGCTGATCCCGCTCGGCCGGATCGCCGCCCCCGAGGAGGTGGCCCGGACGGTGCGGTTCCTGGCGAGCGAGGACGCCTCCTACATCACCGGGGCCGTGATCCCCGTCGACGGCGGCCTGGGAATGGGGCACTGACATGGGAATCCTCGAAGGCAAGCGGATCCTGGTGACGGGCGTGCTGACGGACGCCTCGATCGCCTTCCACGTGGCGCGGCTCGCCCAGCAGGAGGGCGCTCAGGTGGTGCTGACCGCCTACCCGCGCCCCACCCTCACCGAGCGCATCGCCAAGCGGCTGCCGTCCGGCCTGGCGGGTGACCCGCCGCCGGTCATCGAGCTGAACGTGACCGACGGCGGCCACCTGGAGAGCCTGGCCGACAAGGTCCGCGAGCACGTCGACGGCCTCGACGGGGTGGTCCACGCGATCGGGTTCGCGCCCGAGACCGCGCTCGGCGGCAACTTCCTCGACACCCCCTGGGAGGACGTCGCCACCGCCGTGCACATCTCGACCTACTCGCTGAAGTCCCTCACCATGGCGTGCCTGCCGCTGATGAAGGACGGCGGGTCCGTGGTCGGCCTGGACTTCGACGCCACCAAGGCGTGGCCGGTGTACGACTGGATGGGCGTGGCCAAGGCGGGCCTGGAGTCGGCCGCCCGCTACCTCGCCAAGTACCTGGGGCCGCAGGGCGTGCGCGTCAACCTGGTGGCCGCCGGGCCGCTGGGCACCATGGCGGCCAAGAGCATCCCCGGCTTCCACGAGATGAGCGACATGTGGCCCAAGCACGCGCCGCTCGGCTGGGACGTCGCCGACGCCGAACCGGCCGCCAAGGCGTGCGTGGCGCTGCTGTCGGACTGGTTCCCCGCCACCACCGGCGAGATCGTGCACGTCGACGGGGGTTTCCACGCCGTGGGCGTGTGACCTGCATCCTCCGGCCGCCGAACGCATCCGGCCGGGTCCTGGGGTAGAAGGAGAGTCGTGCCCCTCTAGACCGACGTCGACATCACCCCCGCAGGCCAGCGCCCCGACGAGGACCCCTCGCTGGCCGTCCGCAACAACGGTGGGACGCCGCCGCCCGCCGAGCCGGCGCCGCCCGGACGGCGGGAGGCGCTCCTGGTCCTCGGCTTCGGCGGCCCGGAGGGGCCGGACGACGTCATGCCGTTCCTCGAGAACGTCACCCGGGGCCGCGGCATCCCGCGGGAGCGGCTGCTCGACGTCGCGGAGCACTACGCGCACTTCGGCGGGGTCAGCCCGATCAACGAGCAGAACCGGGCGCTGACCGCGGCCGTCAAGCGGGATTTCGCCGCCACCGGCCTGGACCTGCCGGTCTACTGGGGCAACCGCAACTGGGCTCCCTACGTCGAGCACGTCTGGCGGCAGATGGCCGACGACGGCATCGAGCACGTCTACGTCTTCCCGACCTCGGGTTTCGCCTCCTGGTCGGGGTGCCGGCAGTACCACGAGGACGTCGCCCGGGCCCGCTCGGTGCTCACCGGCGCGGCCCCCGGCGGCGGGCCGACCGCGGAGAAGCTGCCGCACTACGGCGACCACCCGGGCTTCGTG
>DATADI010000239.1:0-5802 GCA_036258615.1 Thermomonospora sp.
GTTCGGGTGTGGAGTCAGATGCGGTCGAGATGGTTACGCCAGACCCAGCCGCCCTTGAACTTGCCCTGGACGATCTTCACCCAGTGCTTCTTGCCCTTGCCCCGGGTGGCGCAGGTCCCGAACAGGGGTGCCTTGCGCTTCGGTGAGATCCAGCCGTGGACGGTGTACTTCTTGCCCGGTCCGGAGCGGACGGGGATCTTCTTGTGGCTCCCCACCGCGTAACGGCAGACCGCGACCTGCGAGGTGACGTTCTCGGACGTGGTGGTCGCCGCGTTGGCGGTGGTGACGCCGGGCGCGCTCAGGCCGCTGAGCGCCACTGCCGCGGCGGCTGCGCCGACGGTGACTCGCATCTTGCAATCCATACGTGAACCCCCCATTGGGATACGTGTGTGGTGGGTCCGCATTCCCGTCGTTCGCGCAGCCATTCACCCCCATGGGCCATATAGGACATTCTTGGCATATTGCCTATGGGCCGATGACCGCGTTCCGTGGCTCATCGCAGGGATCGGCTCGGGTGCGCGGCCGGAGGATGCGGCGCCGTGGCCGGCGAGCGCGTGCGGAGACGCGGCGACCACCAGTTGGCGGGTCCGGCGAGGCGCATGACGGCGGGGACGAGCAGGCCGCGGACGAGGGTGCAGTCCAGGAGGACGGCCACGGCGAGCCCGACACCGATCATCTTGAGGAGGGTCAGGCCGGAGGTGGTCAGCGCGCCCATGACGACGGCGACGATCACGGCGGCCGAGGTGAACAGCCGGCCGGTGTGCCGCAGGCCCGAGACGACGGCGGCGGCGGTGTCCCCGGTGCGGCGGTAGTCCTCGGTGATGCGGGACAGCAGGAAGATCTCGTAGTCCATGGACACACCGAAGGCGATGCAGAACAGCAGGACGGGCACGGTCACGTCCGTGCTGCCGGTGACGGTGAAGTCGCCCACCAGCCACCGGAGGTGCCCCTCCTGGAAGATGTGCACCAGGACGCCGAAGGTGGCGCCGAGGCTGAGGGTGTTCATCAGCAGCGCCTTGAGGCCCAGCAGCAGCCCGCCGGTCAGCGCCACGACCAGGCAGAAGGTCGTGAGGGCGATCAGGGCCAGGGCGAGGGGGAGGGCGTCGGCGATCCCCTGGCGGATGTCGGCGAGCTGCGCGCCTGGCCCGCCCACGAGCACCCGCTCCGGGGCCGGGATCCGGCGCAGGCGCTGGGCGAGTTCGCTGTTGTCGACCGAGTACGGTTCGTGGGCCGTGGAGACCGCCAGCCAGGACCCGGCCGGGCCGGTGAATCGGGCGCCCGCGTCCGGTGGCGTCGGCAGGCGTCGTCCGTGGGCGTACGAGCCGGTGGCGGTGTCCACCCGCACGACCCCCGGCTGCGTGGACACACGCCGGGCGTAGTCGCTCAGACCCGCACCGGACCGGGGATCGGTGGCGCGCAACCCGGGCAGGACGAGCGTGGTGGCGGTGATGGTGTCGCGGACGTCGAAGTCCCGGCGCAACTCCTGGGCGGCCTGGGCGGCGGAGGCCTGGGGCGGCAGCAGCCGGTCGTCGAAGACACCGAACCGCACGTCGAGGAACGGCAGGCCCAGGGCCGTCAGCAGCAGGGCGGTCGGGACGGCGACGCGGAGCGGACGGCGGGTCACCCCCGTCGCGACACGCGACCACAGCCCGGTCCGCCGCCTGGGGCGGTAGACGGTGAGGCGGTCGATGCGTTCGCCCAGCAGGAGCAGGACGGCGGGCAGCACCACAAGGCTGCCCAGGGCGGCCAGGACGGTGACCGCGATGCCGCCGTAGGCGATCGACCGGAACACCGCCAGCGGGAACAGCAGCAGGGCGGCCAGGCAGAGCGTCACCGTGGCCGCCGAGTACGCCATGGCCCTGCCGGTGGTGCGCAGGGTGACGCCCACGGCCGTACGGGCGTCGCGCCCGTGCCCCAGTTCCTCACGGAACCGGGTGATGACGAAGAGGCTGAAGTCGACGGCCAGGGCGAAGCCGAGGGCGCTGGCGACGCTCATCGCGAAGACCGAGACCTCGGTGAAGGAGGTCAGCAGACGGAGCACGGCCGCCGTTCCGGCCACCGCGAGCGCGCCGACGAGGACCGGCAGCACGGCGGCGGTGAGGCTGCCGAACACCACCAGCAGGATCGCCAGGACCAGGGGCGCGGCGAGGATCTCGGCGTTGCGCAGGTCGCGCGCCGAACGTTCCTGGGCCTCCACGCCGACCTGCGCCTCCCCCGTCGCGGTGACGGTCAGCGGCCCCTGCGCCCCGGTCAGGCCAGGGACGATCCGGCGCGCCGTGCCGAGGCGTTCGGTGTCGTTGCCGCGCAGCCGCGCCAGCACCAGCCCGGCACGCCCGTCGCGGCTGCGCAGGGACGGCGAGCGGGTGGCCCAGTAGGACGTCGCGTGGACGACTCCCGGCGTCTTCGCCAGCCGGGCCGTCAGCGCGGCCCCCGCAGCGGCGACACGCGGATCGTCCACCGGCCCCGGGGCGTGCGCGATCAGGACCAGATGCGGGGTGCCCGCCCGGAAGGCGCCCTGCAGCAGTTCACCCGCCCGTTCGGACTCCGACCCGCGGACGAGGGTCCCGCCGGGGGTGAGCCGCTCGTGGACGTCATGGCCCACGACGAGCGCGGCCAGGAACCCCGCCGCCGCGAGCCACAGGACCAGCCGTACGCCCACGCGTCGTTCCCCGGAGGCGGCCGGACGGGTCGTACGGAACATCGGAGTGCTCCCTCGGTGGCGGGGTGACATGGCGTGCGGCGGGGTCTCACAGGTCCAGGCGGTAGAGCCGGTGGGTCTTGGTGTGCCGGCAGTCGGCGGTGACCATGAGCCGGTTGATCGCGGTGTTGTCCTCCAGCGTCCAGCCCAGCTCGGCACCGCCGTGGTAGCCGCCGGCGAGCACCGCGTCGTACGCGCGGACGAGCAGCAGCGCTTCGAGGCCGCAGTGGCGGTAGTCGGGGACGACGCCGAACAGCACACCGCGGACCCGGTCGATGTTGCGCCTGGCGCGGGCCAGGCGGATCAGCCCGATCGGCAGGCCCGCGGTGGTCAGGCGGCCCTTCGCGGCGGGGAGCGCCTGGTTGAGGTCGGGCAGGGCGAGCCCGACGGCGACGGGTTCGCCGCCGGCCTCCACCAGGTGGATGAGCCGGGGGTCGGCGATCTGGCGCAGCAGGCGCGCGGCGCGGCTGAACTCCGCGTCGGTCATGGGGACGAAGCCCCAGTTGTCCCGCCAGGCGGTGTCGAAGACCTGCCTGATCCGCAGCATCTCGGCGTGGAAGTCCCGCACGTCCAGCGACCGGGCGGTGAACCGGTGGCGGCGGCTGACGTACTCGGCGATGCGCCGGAACCGGTCGTCGTTGCCGGACGGCTCGAAGCGGCGTTCCCACGTCCACAGGTCCGTCGCCTTGGTGAACCCGCAGCGTTCCAGCAGCCCGGGGTAGTAGGGCGGGTTGTAGGTCGTCCAGACGCACGGGGGTGAGTCGAACCCGTCGACCAGGACGCCGCACTCGTCGTTGGTGGTGAAGTTGACCGGGCCCAGCATGGTGGTCAGGCCGCGCCGGCGCAGCCAGCCTCCGGCCGCGCCGACCAGCGCGGCGGCGACGGCGTGGTCGTTGACGCACTCGAACTGCCCGAAGAAGCCGTCACGGGCGTTATGCCGGTCGTTGTGACGCGGGTTGTGCACGGCGGCGATGCGTCCCACGACCCGGCCGTCGCGGCGGACGACGAACAGGGCCGCCTCGCCGTAGGCGAAGAACGGGTTGCGGCGGCGGCTGAGCAGGCGGTGACACTCGCCGCGCAGCGGCGGCACGAACTGGGGGTCGTCCCGGTAGAGCCGGTAGGGGAACTCGACGAACCGCCGCCGCCCGACGCGGGTGCGGACCGGTTCTGCCGTCACCGCCGGAGCCGGGAGCCGGGAGGTGGACACGGGCCATCAACTCCGTTCAGGGGGTCTGCGTCACGGCGGTGCCGACATCACCGCGGCGGCCCGTCACCCGGCCGTCCCCGCCCGCTCGGCGGTGTCCATCCCCCGCCGGATCAGCGCGGCGACGTCGCCGACGGTGCGCGCGTCCGCGGCGGCCCGCCGGTCCATGACCGGCCCGAAGCGGCGTTCCACCTCCACGGCCAGCTCGGCGAGGTCCATGCTGTCGGCCTTGAGGTCGGCGCGCAGGTCCGCGTCCGCCGCGACCTCGGCCTCGTCGACGTGCAGCACCTCCGCGCACACGGCCCGCAGCGCGTCGTGGACGTCGTCGTCGGTCACTGAGGCACATCCTTCCGGGGTCGGGTCACCGGCGGCGGGGGCCGCCCGCAGCCGGTCGGCACCGCGATGGCGCAGGCGGCACCACCTTGGCAGATTGATTACGCTGAGTAGCGGGACGGCGGGTAAAGGTCGGGTCAAGTCCGTCCGATCACCTGCCAGGGGATCTCCGGCGTCCCTCGATGATGGACCGGCAGTGGTTACTGTCGGTGAACCATGGAGGGGAACGCGGACGTGCCGGACATCTTCGCCGCAGGGCTCGCCTGGCGCGGTTACCAGACCATGGTCGAGCAGGGCGTCTACTCGCACTACCAGCGGATCGACGAGCGGCCCGACCCCTGCGAGGTGGTGAGCCACGGCCGGCGGCTGGTCATGGCGGGCTCGAACGACTACCTGGCCCTGTCCACCGACCCGCGGCTGAAGTCGGCCGCCGTCGCCGCGGTACGGCGGTTCGGCACCGGGAACTCCGGCTCACGCCCCGCCAACGGCACGCTCGCGCTGCACGAGGAACTCGAGGGCCGCCTCGCCGGGTTCCTCCGCCAGGAGGCGGCGATGGTGGTCACGACCGGTTTCCAGGCCAACCTCGCGCTCAGCCCGCTCTTCGGCCCCCACGACGTGCTGCTGGCCGACCGGCACGTCCACGCCTCGCTGATCGAGGCCGCCCGGCTGGGGCGCAGCAGGCTGCGGCGCTACGCGCACAACGACCTGACCCACCTCGAGCACCTCCTCGACCGGACCGACCCGGCCGCCGGGCGGCTCATCCTCACCGAGGGCATGTTCTCCACCACGGGGGACCTGTGCGACCTGCCCGGCGTCGGCAAGCTCGCCCAGCGGTACGGGGCGCGCCTGGCGGTCGACGGCGCGCACGACATCGGCCTGCTCGGCGACGGCGGAGGCGGCATCGCCGAGCACCACGGCTGGCGGACGCCGGTCGACCTGCAGACCCTGACCTTCTCCAAGTGCTTCGGCACTGTCGGCGGCGCGGTCGCCGGGCCCGAGCAGGTCATCGTCTACCTGCGCCACCACGCCCCGGCGGCGCTGTTCTCCGCCTCGCTGCCCGCCGCGTCCGCCGCCGCCGCGCTGGCGGCGCTCGACATCATCCGCGCCGAACCCGAACGCCGCCACCGCGCCATGACCACCGCCGGCCGCCTGGCCCGGGACCTCGCCGCCCTCGGGTTCCGCACCGCCTGGCACAGCACGCCGATCATCCCGGTGCACATCGGCGACACGGTGCTGTGCCGCCGGTTCTGCTGCGAACTGCTCAACGAGGGGGTCTTCACCACCGCGATGGTCCCGCCCGCCGTGCCGGACGGCCAGGACCTGATCCGCCTCAGCGTCACGGCCGCCCACACCGACGAGCACGTCGACCGGATCCTGCGGGCCTTCGCCGCCGCCGGACGCCGCCTGCACGTGATCGGCTGACCGGCCGTGCCTCCCCTTCGCTACCTGGTCACCGGCGCCACCGGCTTCGTCGGCGCCCGGCTGACCCGGATGATCCTGGCGAACGGCGACGCCGTCACCGCGCTGGCCCGCCCCTCCCCGCGCGCCGAGGCGCTGCGCGACCTCG
>DATADI010000240.1:0-2214 GCA_036258615.1 Thermomonospora sp.
GCGCGCCGTTCTTCATCGCCCTGGTCCGCCGCCGGCGGCTCGCGGAACTGTGAACGCGGAACGGTGACCATGACCCGCATCGAGCTGACCCGCTCCCCCGGCCGCACCGCCGTCCGGCTCACCCGGCCCGCCGTCTCCGGCATCCTGCGGCCCCGCGTGGCGCTGGTGTGCCTCGGGCTGGCCGCGCTGACGTTCCTGACCTTCTGCCTCGCCATCGGCACCGGGGACTACTACGTCCCCCTGTGGGACGTGGTGCCCGCACTGTGGGGATCCGGCGACATGGCCACCCTCTTCGCCGTACGGGAACTGCGGCTGCCGCGCGCACTGGCCGGGGTGCTCACGGGGGCCGCCTTCGGGATGTCGGGCGCGCTGTTCCAGACCGTCACCCGCAATCCGCTCGCCAGCCCCGACATGCTCGGCATCACCCAGGGCGCCGGCACCGCCGTCGTCGCCGGGATCGTCCTCGGCGTCGGCGCCGGCCTGGGCACCCAGGGCCTCGGGCTGACCGGCGCGCTGGCCGCCGGGCTGCTCATCTACGCGCTGGCCTGGCGGCGCGGCACCACCGGTTACCGGATCGTCCTGGTGGGCATCGGCGTCTCGTGGATGTGCGTCAGCGCGACGTTCTACCTGCTGAGCCGCGCCGAGATCTACCAGGCCCAACAGGCCGTCGGCTGGCTCGTCGGCAACCTCAACAACCGCGGCTGGGAACACGTCCGCCCCCTCGCCCTGGCCCTGGCGGTGCTCGCGCCCACCGCGCTCCTGCTGACGCGGCTGCTGCGCACCCTGAACCTCGGCGACGACGTCGCCGGAGGTCTCGGCACCCCCGTGCAGCGCACCCGCATGGCGGCACTGCTGTGCGGCGCGGCGCTCGCCGCGTTCGCCACCGCGGCGGCCGGGCCGATCCTGTTCGTCGCCCTGGCCGCCCCGCAGATCGCCCGGCGGCTCGCCGCGGCCCCCTGGCCGCCGCTGCTCGCCTCCGCGCTCACCGGCTCCACGCTCGTGCTCGTCAGCGACCTCATCGCCCAGCGCGCCGTGAGCGACCTCATGCTCCCCGTCGGGGTCGTCACCGGCGTCCTCGGCGCCCCGTTCCTGCTGTGGCAGCTCGCCCAGGCCAACAAGGCCGGCACTGGAGGTTAGACACGTGGCAACCAAGTCCCCCCTCGCCGCCGGCACCCCGGACACCGTCCGCACCACCGGCCCCGACCTGCGCGCCACCGGGCTGCGGCTCGCCTACGAGGACCGCATCGTGGTCGAGGACCTGGACCTCACCGTGCCGCCCGGGAAGATCAGCGTCATCATCGGCGCCAACGCCTGCGGCAAGTCCACCCTGCTGCGCGCCCTGGCCCGGCTGCTGAACCCCCGCGGCGGAGCCGTCCACCTGGACGGCCGCTCCATCCACGCCATGCCGACCCGGCAGGTCGCCCAGCGCCTCGGCATCCTCCCCCAGTCCCCCGTCGCCCCCGAGGGCCTGACCGTCATCGACCTGGTCGGCCAGGGCCGCGCCCCCCACCAGACCTGGTGGCGGCAGTGGTCGGCGGCCGACCAGGCCGCGGTGACCGCCGCCCTCGAGGCCACCGGCATGCTCGAACACGCCGACCGCCCCGTGGACGAACTGTCCGGCGGCCAGCGGCAGCGAGCCTGGATCGCGATGGCCGTCGCCCAGGGCACCCCGGTGCTCCTCCTGGACGAACCGACCACCTACCTCGACCTGGCCCACCAGATCGACGTCCTCGACCTCACCGTCGACCTGAACCGCAAGGAGAACCGCACCATCGTCATGGTGCTCCACGACCTCAACCAGGCCTGCCGGTACGCCGACCACGTGGTCGTCATGAAGGCGGGCCGGATCCTCGCCGAAGGCCCACCCGGCGAGGTGGTCGGCGCCGACCTGGTCGAAGACGTCTTCGGTCTCCGCTGCCAGGTAGTCCCCGACCCAGTGACGGGCACCCCGTGGGTGATCCCCATCAGCAGGCATGCTCTTTGATATGTGGGGGGGGCGACCCCCCGCACCCCCCGCGCCCGGTCTCATGATGCTTCGCCGGGCGCCCCTCCGCTGGCGCTCCGGGGCACCCGCCGAAGCGACCGGGCAGACTGGGTGGTGACCGTTAGAACCCCGTCGCCCAGTTCTGACGGGGCTCCCGTCCTGCCCACCCGACCAAGCACCCGTTCGAAGAATGGGGGGTCTGGGGGACCTCCCTCAGGGACTCAGGTTTC
>DATADI010000241.1:0-19116 GCA_036258615.1 Thermomonospora sp.
AGACAGGCCACTACGACCAATTGCCTCAAGTAAGTACCCTCGAAATAGACAAAGCCGCCCCGGACGTCAGGGCGGCTTGTCGTTCTTATATGGTGTCAGGCGTTGACGCCGTGTTCGCGGAGGATTTCGTTCAGGGACAGCTTGTCGTGCTGCTGGCCCTCCTCCAGGCGCTTGAGGACCAGCAGGCACGGCAGGCCGAACTCGCCGCCGGGGAACTTCCGGGGACGGGTGCCGCCGACGCACACCGACCAGGCGGGGGCCTCGCCGCGCGGGTACTCGTCGCCGGTCTCGACGTCGAAGACCCGGGTGGTCTTGGTGAGGATCGCGCCCGCGCCGAGCTTGGCGCCCCTGCGGACCCGGGCGCCGTCCACGACCATGCAGCGCGAGCCGATGAACGCGTCGTCCTCGACCACCACGGGCACGGCGTTCGGGGGCTCCAGCACGCCGCCGATGCCGACGCCGCCGGACAGGTGGACGTTCTTGCCGATCTGGGCGCAGGAGCCGACCGTCGCCCAGGTGTCGACCATGGTGCCGGAGTCGACGTAGGCGCCGATGTTGGTGAACGACGGCATCAGCACGACGCCGGGGGCCAGGTAGGCGCCCCAGCGGGCGATGGCGCCGGGCACGACCCGCACCCCGTCCAGCCGGGTCTTCAGCGGGATCCGGTCGTGGTGGTGGAAGTCGCCGACCTGGGCGCGGGCCATGCCCAGGACCTTGAAGCTGAGCAGGATGGCGCGCTTGGCGCGCTCGTCGACCACGACCTCGTCGGTGGCCGGATCGATCTGGGCGACCCGGGCCCGGCCGGTGTCGATCAGGTCCACGGCCGCCACGATCGCCGCGCGGGCGTCGCCGTCGTCCGGGGTGAGCCGGTCCCGCCGCTCCCACAGGTCGTCGATGACGGCGGAGATCGGGCTGGTGAACGTATCGGTCATGAGAGGTGAGCTTAGTGGTGGCCGTCTCCCGGTACGGTCGTGGTGTGCGGGGTTCGGAATGGAGGCGGTGGCGCCCGGGGGCGATCCTGCTCTCGGTCGCGGTGGTCCTGGGCATCGGCGGGTACGCGGTGTGGTCGTACGCCCGGCCGTACCTGCACGGCTCCAACTGCGAGGTCAGCACGGCGCGCCGCGCGGTGCCGCTGGACCTGGAGCAGGCGGCCAACGCGGCCACCATCGCCGGCGTGGCGTTCCGCAAGGCGCTGCCCGAGCGGGCGGTGGTGATCGCGTACGCGACCGCGATCCAGGAGTCGCACATCCGCAACCTGGCGGGCGGCGACCGCGACTCGGTGGGCATCTTCCAGCAGCGGCCCTCGCAGGGCTGGGGGCGGGTCGACCAGCTCCGCGACCCGGTGTACGCGACCAGCAAGTTCTTCGACAGCCTGGTGAAGGTCAAGGACTACCTCGACCGCGACCTGCACGACGCCGCCCAGCAGGTGCAGCGCAGCGCCGACGGGACGGCGTACGCGCCGCACGAGACCCGGGCGCGGCAGCTCGCCGAGGCCTACACCGGGCGGCGTCCGGCGGCGGTGCGCTGCTGGTTCTCCCCCGGCAAGCGGACCGAGCCGCGCCGCGCCGAGGCGATCCGGGCGCTGCGCCAGACGTTCGGCAC
This sequence comes from Thermomonospora sp., assembly GCA_036258615.1. Taxonomy (GTDB): domain Bacteria; phylum Actinomycetota; class Actinomycetes; order Streptosporangiales; family Streptosporangiaceae; genus Thermomonospora. The sequence goes on from DATADI010000241.1 coordinate 1,603, forward strand.
CAGCAGGCTCCCGGTGGCCGAGGAGGACGGGCGGCACGTGGTGCGGGTCCCGACCCGGCGCATCGGCTGGGCGGTGGCCTCGTGGGCGGTGTCGCACGCGCAGGGCTACGGCCTGTCGGAGATCGAGTACGCCGGGCGGCGCTGGACCGCCGACGCGGGCCACGACGGCTGGACCGACCACGACGACGCCCCCGCCGGGCGCGTCGTCATCCGCTGAGCGTCCGGGCTACAGGTCGGCCGGGACGGAGTCGTCCAGGGGCCAGGTGTTGATCCGCCGCAGCGCGGCGCGCACCGCGGGGACGGCGTTCATCGGGGTGGTGGCGTCGGTGATCGGCGCGCCGCCCGCCCAGGTGAACCACAGCCGGTTCCCGTCGTCGGGACGGTGGTGCATCCAGATCTCCACCGGCCGCCCGCCGTCGCGGACGGTCAGGTGCAGGCCCCGCACCCCGACCGAGAACCGCTGCTCGCGGAGCAGTTCCGCGAGCCCGTGCAGCGCCGTGCGGCGCGGGTCGTTCCGCGCTTCCAGGGTCTGCTCGGCCATCCGTCTTCTCCCGTCGTGTCACCGCTGGGACCGGGTGAACGCGCGGCGATCCCGGCCGTCGGGGGCCGGAGCACGGCACGGGGCGGCCGTACCGGATCGCGGCCCACAGCCGGAATCAATTCTCCCACGACTTCCCGCATTTCCGCAATATTCAATTCCCGGGTAATGGCCGGGGCCGACCATATCTCCGGTTGACCCTTTATGTCAGACAAATTCTGACGAACCGGGACATCGGTCACACCGCGACCGCGCGGGCGCGGAAGGTGCGCCGGTAGGCGGAGGGCGAGACGCCCAGGACGGCCGCGAGCCGCTGCCGGAGGGCGGCGCCGGTGCCGAAGCCCGACCGCGCGGCGATCTGGTCGACGGTCAGGTCGGTGGTCTCCAGCAGGTGCCGGGCCAGCTCCACCCGCTGCCGGACGAGCCACGCCCCCGGGCTCATGCCGACCTCGTGGTGGAAGCGGCGGCTGAACGTGCGGACGCTCAGCCCGGCGTGCGACGCCAGCTCGCGGAGGGTGAGGGGGCGGTCCAGGTGCTCCAGCGCCCAGGCGCGGGTGGGGCCGGTGGAGGCGGTCGCGGGCTCGGGCACGGGGCGTTCGATGTACTGGGCCTGGCCGCCGTCGCGCCACGGTGGCACCACGCAGGAGCGGGCCACCCGGTTGGCCAGGTCGCTGCCGTGGTCGGCGCGCACCAGGTGCAGGCACAGGTCCACCCCGGCGGCGGCCCCGGCCGAGGTGAACACGCCGCCGTCCTCCACGAACAGCACGTCCGGGTTCACCCGCACGCGGGGGTAGGTCCGCTGGAAGTGCCCGGCGTGCTTCCAGTGGGTGGTGGCCGCGCGCCCGTCCAGCAGGCCCGCCGCCGCCAGCACGTACGAGGCGATGCAGATCGACACCAGCCGGGTCCCCGGACGGGTCCGCGCGAACACCTCCGCCAGCGGGTCGCGCAGCACGCCCTCGAACTCCGGCCCCCGGCTCTCCGAGGCGGGGATGATCAGCGTGTCGGCGGTCGCGACCACGGAGGCGTCGTGCCGGACGGCCACGGAGTAGTCGCCGTCGGTGCGGACCGGGCCGCCGTCCAGGGTGCACGTGACGACCTCGTACAGGGGCGTGCCGTCCGCGCGCCGCGCGGTGCCGAAGATCTTCCCCGGGATGGCCAGCTCGTACGGGCTGACCCCCTCCAGGGCCAGGACCACCACGCGGTGCGGAGCGCTCATGGCCAGATCTTTGCACATGATGGCAAGCTTGCCACTTTCCGCGCTCCCCGCCCGTGACCAGGCTGGTGCCGACGATCAGGGACGAGAGCAGGGAGCTTTCATGACCGCACGCATGCGCGCCGTCAGCCAGGACGTCCTCGGCGGCCCCGAGGTGCTGAAGGTGGTCGAGGTGGACCGGCCCGAGCCCGGACCGGCCGAGGTGCTGGTCCGGGTGCGCGCCGCCGGGGTGAACCCCACCGACTGGAAGCACCGGGCGCACGGCTACTGGCTCGGCGAGCCGCCGTTCGTGCTGGGCTGGGACGTGTCCGGAGTGGTCGAGGCGGTGGGTGCGGGCGCGGCGCTGCACAAGCCGGGCGACGAGGTGTTCGGCATGCTGCCGTACCCGGCCGGGGCGGGCTCGCACGCCGAGTACGTCACCGCGCCCACGCGCGCGTTCGCCCGCAAGCCCGCCGGGATCGACCACGTGCAGGCGGGGGCGCTCCCGCTGGCGGCGCTGACCGCGTGGCAGGCGCTGGTGGACACCGCCGGGGTCCAGGCGGGGCAGCGGGTGCTGGTCCACGCGGCCGCGGGCGGGGTCGGGCACCTGGCGGTGCAGATCGCCAAGGCGCACGGCGCGCACGTCATCGGCACCGCCAGCGCGGGCAAGCACGACCTGGTGCGCCGCCTGGGCGCGGACGAGGTGGTCGACTACACCCGGGTGGACTTCGCCGAGGCGGTCCGGGACGTGGACATCGTGATCGAGGGCATCGGCGGCGACTACGGCCCCCGTTCGCTGGCCACGCTGAGGCCCGGCGGCGTCCTGGTGTCGCTGGTGCTCAACAACGTGGACCCCGACCTGGACGCGCTCGCCGACAAGGCCGGGATCCGGCACGAGCAGATGCTCGTCGAGGTGGACCACGCGGCCCTCGCCCGGATCGCCGACCTGGCCGCCGGCGGCGCGCTGCGCGCCGAGATCGACACGGTGCTGCCGCTGGAGCGCGCCGCCGAGGCGCACGCCCGCGGCGAAACCGGTCGAACCACGGGCAAGATCGTCCTGACCGTGGACTAGCGGCCCGCCGCCAGGTCGCCCAGGGCGTCGAGGTGCCGCGGCTCCCACCCGAGTTCGTCGCGGGCTCGCGTGGTGGCGAACCGCTGGTCGAGCGCGAGGGCGTCGGCGACCGGGCCGAGGTGCTCGCGCAGCTCCTCGACGGTGCACGACACCGTCTTGCCGGGGACGCCGATCGCCGTGCTGAGGGCCTCCGCGACCTGCCTGGTGGTCACGTCCTGGCCGGTGACCCCCAGGTAGCGGCTCCCGGCGGGGGCCTTCAGCGCGAGGGCGTACAGGGCGGCGATGTCGTCCACGTGCACCAGTGACCAGTGGGTGTCCCCGTCACCGAGGTACGGCACGGCTCCCCGCTGTGTGCCCTGCCAGGCGAAGAAGCCCGGCAGGCCGCCCTGCCGCCCGTACACCAGTCCGGGGCTGACGACGACCGGGTGCCGTCCCTGCTGCGCGGCGGCCAGCACCCGGTCCTCGCCCGCCACCCGCCAGGCCGTGATCTGCGGCGGGTCGTACGGGGCGTCCTCGTCGACGGGACCGCCGGTGTCGCCCCAGGTCCACGCGCCGCCGGTGTGGACGTAGGGGCGGTCTTCGGCTCCGTCGAGCAGCGCCGCCGAGGCGAGCGCGTCCACCTCTCCCGACCGCTCGTCGCCGGTCAGCGCCAGATGGATCACGCCGTCCGCGGCGGCGGCCGACGCGCGCAGCAGGTCCGCGTCGGTCAGGTCGCCGCGTACCGGCGTGGCCCCCAAGCCCTGGACGACCTCCGCGGACGTGTCGGACCGGACGAGCGCGGCGACCTCGTCGCCCCGCTCCGCCAGGACCCGCAACAGGGACCGGCCGATGTAGCCCGATCCGCCGGTGACAAACACCTTCATGCCGCACTCCTCGCTCGTTCGCGACGTTCGCTAGCGTCGCTAGTTCTAGCAACGCTAGCAGTCGTGTCGTTGCTATCTCAACGGGTGCGGGCGGATAGGGTTCCGGCATGCCAGCGAGAGACCGCCGCGAGCGGGAGTACGCCGAGCGCCACCGGCTGATCATCGCCACGGCCCGCCGCCTCGCCGAGGCCGACGGGTGGGCCGCGGTCACCACCCGGCGGCTGGCCGACACCATCGAGTACAGCCAGCCGGTCCTGTACAGCCACTTCCGGGAGGGCAAGGACGCCATCGTGGGCGCGGTCGCCCTCCAGGGCTTCGAGGAACTGACCGCCGCCCTGCGCGAGGCCCGCGAGGCGACCGACCGCCCCGGGACGGCGCTGCACCGGGCCGCCCACGCCTACATCGAGTTCGCGGTGGCCAACCCGGCCCTGTACGACGCGATGTTCGTGCTGCCGACGACCCTGCGCTTCGCCCATCCGGACACGCCGCCCGCCCTCGACGCCGCGTACCGCGAACTGGCCCTGGCGGTCGAGCAGGTCGCGGGCGACGCCGACGCCGAGACCCTCACCGAGGTCGTCTGGAGCGCCCTGCACGGCCTGGTCGGCCTCCAGCGCAGCGGCCGTCTCCGCCCCGGCCACGACACCGCACGCCTCGACCTGCTGCTGGACCGTCTCGCGTCGTCCGGGGACGGGTGAGGCCGTGCGCGTCTCCCAGTACGCCTACTTCGCGTTGCGGTCGACGCGGATGTCGGCGGACGAGATCACCGCGCGGCTGGGCGTCGAGCCGGACGAGCGGCGGGTACGCGGCAGCCGTCCGGCCCACGCGTGGCGGATCGTCTGCCGTGAGCCCGCCCTCACCGTGGACGAGCAGATCACCCGGATCATCGACCGGCTGTACGAGCACGCCGAGCGCATCGGCGCCCTGGCCGTCGAACTCGACCGCGCCGAAGGCGAGCCGCCCGCCGCCAGGCTCCAGGTCGTGCGGGTGTTCGAGCATCCGGACGGCGACGAGGACGAGGACGTGGTCGGTCAGGGCCTCGAGAAGCTGCCCGGACAACACCGGCTGATGGGCTGGCACCTGGACGCGCGGGCACTGGAGTTCCTCCGGCTGACCAGGGCCGAGCTGGACGTCGACGAGTACCTCTACGGCTGACCCCAGGACGGGCACTGGTGGTGTCCGGATGGTCCGGGCGTGCCGCGGATTCCTAGCGTGGATGGTGATCATCCAGGAGGAAACGGAGTGCGCATGCAGGTCGCGAAGACCAGACGGGGCCTAGGGGCGGCCGGACTCGGCGTGGTGGTGGCCGCCGCCGCGCTCACGGCGGCGTCACCGGTGTCGGCCGCGGGATACACACAGGAACGGTTGCAGCGCGACACCGACGCCCTCCGCCGCACCGGGACCACCGGGGTGCTGGCGCACGTCGTGCTCCCCGGCCGGACCCTGAGGGCCCGCAGCGGAGTGGCCGACCTGCGCACCCGGCGGCCGGTCCCCTGGGACGGCTACTACCGGGTGGGCAGCAACACCAAGACGTTCGTGGCGACCGTCCTGCTGCAACTGACGGCCGAGAAGAAGCTCTCCCTGAACGACACGGTGCACCGCTGGCTGCCCGGCCTCGTCGCCGGCAACGGCAACGACGGCCGGAAGATCACCGTCCGGCACCTGCTCCAGCAGACCAGCGGCCTGTACGACTACGTCCACTACCTGCCGCAGGACGTGGACCACACCCCCGCGACCTACCGCAAGGTGCGTTTCCGGTCGTATGAGCCCGAGGAACTCGTCCGGATGACGCTGCGCCACAAGCCGCTGTTCGAGCCCGGCGCCCGCTGGAACTACTCCAACATCAACTACGTCCTCGCCGGGATGATCATCGAACGGGCCACCGGGAACCCCTGGGAACACGAGGTCCACGAACGCATCATCGCCCCGCTCGGCCTGCACCACACCCACAGCCCCGGCACCGGCGCCTACGTGCCCCGGCCCCACGCCACCTTCTACGAGCGCTTCACCCCCGGCGGCCCGCTCGTGGACGTCACCATCTTCTCCGACGGCCACGCCGACGGCGGTCTCATCAGCACCACCGCCGACATGCACACCTTCCTACGAGCCCTCCTGGGCGGCCGCCTGCTGCGCCCCGCCCAGATGGCCGAACTACAGCGCACCGTCCCCGCCCCCGAATGGCGCGTCCTCTACAAGGAGGCCGGCTACGGCCTGGGCCTGGCCAAACGCCGCACCCCCTGCGGCCGGTGGGCCTGGTTCCACGGCGGCAGCATGTTCGGCGTCTCCAGCGTCAACGCCGTCACCCCCGACGGCCGCACCAGCGTCGAGATCATGATCCCCACCCAACCCGGCGACCCTGAAACCAAACTCGCCCAACTAAAAGCCGCCAACGACCTAACCAACCACGCCCTCTGCGCGACGAGGTGACCCACCCGGGGCCGCCCTTCACGGCCCCGGGATTCATGCGCTAGACGCCGAGGCCGCGGCCGATGATTTCTTTCATGATCTCGGTGGTGCCGCCGAAGATGGTCTGGATGCGGACGTCCTGGTAGGCCTTGGCGATCGGGTATTCGGTCATGTAGCCGTAGCCGCCGAAGAGCTGGACGGAGCGGTCGACGACGGTCTTGCAGAGTTCGGTGTTCCAGTACTTGAGCATCGCGGCCTCGTCGATGCTCAGCTCGTCGCGGCTCTCCTTGACGATGCACTGGTCGGTGAAGGCGCGGGCCACGGTCAGCTCGGTCTTCATCTCGGCCAGGGTGAAGCGGATGTGCTGGAACTTGCCGATGGGGCGGCCGAAGGCCTCGCGGGTCTTGCAGTACTCCAGGGCCTGCTCGAAGGCGGCCTCGGCTCCGGCGAGGGCGCTGACGCCGATGGACAGGCGCTCGCGGGGCAGGTTCTGCATGAGGTAGATGAAGCCCTGGCCCTCCTCGCCGAGGAGGTTGGCGGCCGGGACGCGGACGTTGTCGAAGAACAGTTCGGCGGTGTCCTGGGCGTGCATGCCGACCTTGTCGAGGTTGCGGCCCCGCTCGAAGCCCGCCATGCCGCGTTCGACGACCAGGAGGCTGACGCCGTGCGCCCCGGCGGAGGGGTCGGTCTTGGCGGCCACGATGACCAGGTCGGCGAGGATGCCGTTGGAGATGAAGGTCTTGGAGCCGTTCAGGACGTAGTGGTCGCCGTCGCGGACGGCGGTGGTCTTCATGCCCTGCAGGTCGGACCCGGCGGCGGGCTCGGTCATCGCGATGGCGGTGATGATCTCGCCGGAGCAGTAGCCGGGGAACCAGCGGCGCTTCTGCTCCTCGGTGCACAGCTTGAGCAGGTACGCGCCGTTGATGTCGTTGTGGACGGAGAAGCCGGGGCCGTGCACGCCGTGCCGCGCCAGTTCCTCGTTGAAGACGACGTAGTAGCGGTAGTCCGGGTCGCCCCCGCCGCCGAACTCCTCGGGGACCTCGATGCCGAGCAGTCCCTGGCGGCCCGCGGCCAGCCACACGTCACGGGAGACGATGCCGTCCTTCTCCCACTGCTCGTGGTGCGGGGCGATCTCCTTCTCGATGAAGGACCGCACCATGTCGCGGAAGGCCTCGTGCTCCTCGGTGAAGATCTCGCGTCCCATCCGGCGGGTCTCCTCGGATTGTAAGTGACTCCTGATACAGGCTTAATGTAACACCAGAGGTGTCACATGAGGGAGGGCGCATGGAGCTCACGGTGGACGAGCTGGCCGCCCGCGCCGGGGTGTCGGTGCGGACGGTGCGGTACTACGCCGGGCGCGGCCTGCTGCCGCCCCCTCGGCTGCGCGGGCGCACCGGCCTGTACGGGGCCGCCCACCTGGCCCGGCTGGAGCTGGTCCGTGAGCTGGCCTCGCTGGGGCTGACGCTGGCGGCGATCGAACGCCACCTGGAACGGATCCCCCTGGACGCCCCGCCGGAGGACCTCGCCCTGCAACGCGCCCTGCTGTCCCCCTGGGCCCCCGACCGGCCCGAGGAGCTGGACCGCCACGAGCTGGACCGCCGCGCCGGACGGCACCTGGACGACGAGGCCCTCAAACGGCTGGAGGCGCTCGGCGTCGTGGAGCCGCTGCCCGGCGGCGGCGTCCGCGTCGCCAGCCCGGCGCTGCTGCGGGTCAGCGCCGAGCTGGCCGACCTGCCGCTGCCGCTGGACACGCTCGTCGCCTCGTACGAGGCCGTCGACCGGCACACCACCGCGCTCGCCGAGGAACTCCAGCGCACCTTCCAGGAGACCGTCGTCCGGCCGTACCGGGAACGGGGCCGCCCGCCGCAGGAGCGGGAGATGCTGCTGGAGATGGCCGCCCGGCTCAAGCCACTGATGATCCAGTCGCTGGTCACCTCGTTCCAGCACGCCGTGGACCGCGTCCTGCGCCGTACCGTGCCGGGTGACGGCGACGAATAACCCCACGTCAGGGACCGTTGACGCATAGCCGCGGGACGGCGAGGAACAACGGTCGCCATGGCGACGACGGAGACGCGCACGATCGAGACCGACATCCCGGCCAGACTCGACCGGCTGCCCTGGGCCCGCTGGCACTGGGCCGTGCTGCTCGGGCTGGGCGCCGTGTGGATCCTGGACGGCCTGGAGGTCACGGTGGTCGGGGTCATCGGGCCCCGGCTGACCGACGAGGCCGGCGGGCTGGGCCTGAGCGACTCCCAGGTCGGGCTCGCGGCCTCCATCTACGTCATCGGGGCGTGCCTCGGCGCGGTCGGCTTCGGGTACCTCACCGACCGGTTCGGCCGTAAGAAGCTGTTCCTGCTGACCCTGGCGCTGTACCTGGCGGCGACGGTCGCGACGGCGTTCTCGTTCAACGCGTACTGGTTCTACGCCTGCCGGTTCCTGACCGGCGCGGGCATCGGCGGCGAGTACGCGGCGATCAACTCCGCCATCGACGAGCTGATCCCGGCCCGGGTGCGCGGCCGGGTGGACGTGCTGATCAACGGCTCGTTCTGGATCGGGACGACGATCGCCGCCGCGCTGTCCCTGGTGATCCTGAACGGCGACGTGCTGCCGGAGGACGTCGGGTGGCGGGCGATGTTCGCGCTGGGCGCGGTGCTCGGGCTGGGCATCCTGTTCGTCCGGCGGACGGTGCCCGAAAGCCCCCGCTGGCTGTTCATCCACGGCCGCGAACGCGAGGCCGACCAGGTCGTCAAGGACATCGAGGACGCCGTCCGCGCCGAGACCGGCAAGGAGCTGGAGGAACCCCGTGACCGGATCCGCGTGCGGCAGCGGCGGGCCATCGGCTTCGGCGAGATCGTCCACACCGCCGTCAAGCGCTACCCCCGGCGGACGGTGCTCGGGCTGTCGCTGTTCATCGGTCAGGCGTTCCTCTACAACGCCGTGTACTTCACCTACGCGCTCGTGCTCGACAGGTTCTTCAAGGTCCCCAGTGCGGACGTCGGCTACTACCTGATCCCGATCGGGCTGGGGAACTTCCTCGGCGCGTTCGCCCTGGGCCGGATGTTCGACACCGTGGGGCGCAAACCGATGATCGCCGGGTCGTACATCGTGTCCGGGGTGCTGCTGATCGGCACCGGGCTGCTGTTCCGCGCGGACGTGCTGTCGGCGACCACGCTGACGATGTGCTGGTTCGCGGTGTTCTTCTTCGCCTCGGCGGGGGCCAGCGCCGCCTACCTCACGGTCAGCGAGATCTTCCCGATGGAGACCCGCGCCATGGCCATCGCCGCCTTCTACGCCGTCGGCACCGGGCTCGGCGGCGTGATCGGCCCGGTGCTGTTCGGGCGGCTGGTGGAGACCGGCGAACTCGGCGCGGTCGCCACCGGCTACTTCCTCGGCGCCGCCCTCATGATCGCCGCCGGGATCGTCGAACTGCTCATCGGCGTGGAGGCCGCCGGGCGCTCCCTGGAGGACGTCGCCCGGCCGCTGTCGGCCGACGACCGCCCGGTCGCCGCTACAGGTCGCGCCACTCCTGGCGCTGGTAGTCGATCAGCCTTGGCCTGATCAGCGTGGTGACGTCCACGTCGTCGCGGCGCAGGTCCCGGGCGAACACCGCCGACGCCCGCAGCACCGCACCGTCCAGGAACCGCAGCCCCGTCGCCGCCGCGTCCAGCCGCAGCGGCGGCGGGGCGCCGCCCGGCGCGGCCAGCACGTACCCCCAGTCGCCGAAGCTCGGCACGTCCACGTGGTACGGGACGGTCGCGAGCCCGGCCGCCCGGATGGTCCGCTCGATGCACCAGAACGACTTCGGCGCGAAGAACGGCGACCCCGACTGCACCACGAACCGGCCGCCCGGAGCCAGCGCCCGTTTCAGCAGCCCGTAGAACTCCAGCGAGTACAGCTTGGCCGTCGACACGTCGTCCGGGTCGGGGAAGTCCACCACCACCGCGTCGAACCGGGCCGACCCCGACGCCACCACCTCGCGCAGCCACGAGAACCCGTCGGCGTTCACCACCCGCACCCGGGGGTCCTCGAACGCCCCCCGGTTCAGCTCCTTCAGCTCCTTGTACGTGCGGGCCAGCCGGACCATCTCCGGGTCCAGCTCCACCAGCGTCACCCGCCGCACGTCCCGGTACCGCAGCACCTCCCGCAGCGCCAGCCCGTCGCCGCCGCCCAGGACCAGCACCTCGCCACGGGTGCCCGCCAGCGCCGGATGCACCAGCGCCTCGTGGTACCGGTACTCGTCCACCGAGGAGAACTGCAGGTCCCCGTTGAGGAACAGCCGCAGGTCCGGCCGCCCCGACAGCCGCACCGCCCGGGTGATCACGATCTCCTGGTACGCCGTCCGCTCCGCCAGCGCGATCGGGTCGCGGTACAGCGCCTGCCGCGCGGACACCTCGAACCGGTCGGCCAGCGCGTACGTGCCGCCGAGCACCGCCAGCACCACCGCCAGCCCCGCCCACAACGCCACCCGGGCGGCCCGCCGCACCTGCCCCCGGAACAGCCACAGCACGACGGCGATGCCCGCCACCGCGTTGCCCGCCCCGACCAGCAGCGCCCCCTTCACCTGCCCGAACAGCGGCAGCAGCAGGAACGGGAACGCCAGCCCGCCGACCAGCGCCCCCACGTAGTCGGCGGCGAACAGGTCGGCCACCGCGCTGCCCGCGTCCTGCTTGCGGATCCGCTGGAGCAGCGTCATCAGCAGCGGGATCTCGGCGCCGATCAGCGCCCCCACCGTGAACGCCACCACCACCAGCGCCGGGACGTACAGCCCCAGCCAGGCGTACGCCGCGTACAGCGCCAGCACCGACAGCCCGCCGAGCAGCGCCAGCGCGCCCTCCACCGCGGCGAACGCCACCACCGCGTGCCGCTGCAACGGCTTGGCCGCCAGCGACCCGACGCCCATGGCGAACACCATCACCGACAGCACGATCGACGCCTGCGTGACCGAGTTGCCGATCAGGTAGCTGCCCAGCGCCACCAGCGCCAGCTCGTACACCAGCCCGCACGCGGCGCACGCGAACACCGCCATGAGCACCAGCAGCCGCGCCGTCCGGAGGGGAAGGCGGGTGGTGACGGCCTGCGCGCCGGTGGTGTCCGACAAGCTCAGGAGATCGCGGCGGCGACGATGGCGGCGATGGCCAGGTCGGTGACGGCGACCACCCAGCACGCCGGGGCCATCTGGCCGGGGACGGACTCGCCCTCGTGGCCGACCACGGTGGCGCCGAGGCTCCCGGGGGTGAGCAGGTCGAGCAGGTAGAACGCCAGCGTCATCACCACGATGCCCAGCACCCCGTAGGCGACCGTGCTGACCAGGCCGTCGGCCAGGCCGTCCTCGCTGGTGACGATGGCGGTGGTGACGATGGCGCCGACCCCGGCGAGCTTGGCGGCCAGGATCAGCGCGGCGCCCCGGTTGCCCTCGGTCCAGATCTGGTGGCCGAGCCTGCCGGGGGTCGTGACCTCGACCACCAGGAAGCCGAGGGCCAGCAGGGCGACGCCGACCGCGCCGTACGCGAGCGCGGCGCCGCCTTCCTCGATGATGTCGTTCAGCATCAAGCACTCCTACGGCTTCGAACGGCGGCGATGACGATCCACACGAGCCCGCCGGCGACCAGGACGCCCCCGATCCCCATCCACACGTGGCGCGCGACACCGGGCGGGGTGATCCTGTCGCCGGGCGGCGGGGCCTCGGCGGCGACCTGCGGCACCGGCCGCGCGCCGCCCTTCTCGGCGACCAGCATCGGCAGTGTGCCGATGGCGTCGGCCAGGCGGGCGTTGGCCTGGTCGCCGAGCAGGTCCCTGGTGGTGATGCCGGAGCGGACCAGGTCGGCGTACGACAGCGAGAGCGGCAGGTTGGTCTCGATCGTGGGGGTGACCGAGGTCCACTCCTCCTCGCTGTAGGAGTAGAAGTAGTCGGCCTCGAAGACCACCCAGCGGGGGCACTGCGCGGTCTGCTCGCGCGGGTCCAGGCCGGTACCGAGGTTGGAGCCGACGTCCACGCCCGGTTCGGTGACCGACAGGTCCGGCGCCGGGGGGACCGGGCGGGGCGAGGGCACCCCCGGTGTGCGCGACGGCGTCACCGGCGGCGGGGACGGCCGGACCGGGGTGCTGTACTGGCGCAGCCGGGGCTCGTCGGAGTCGATCTTCCAGCCGTAGCAGACGCCCTGCGCGCGGGACGCCGCGTTCAGCCGCTCGACCAGCCGCTCGGCGCCCTGGGTGCCGAACAGTCCGCCGCCGCTGATGGAGACCTCGTCGTCGTCGTTCGCCTCGGCCACCGCGATGATCACCACGAGCAGGATCACGCTGAGCAGGATCACCCAGATGGTGACCTTGCGGGCGAGGGCGTCGCCGCCGCCGCTCACTTGCCGGCCCCCGGCCCGCCGCCCCGGAACACCGACGCCCGGCCGCCGGGCCCGCCCCAGCGCCCGCTGAGCGTGCTGTGGTGCCGCCGGTAGCCCCGGTCGACGTCGTCGACGAGGACCCGGCTGCCCCGGCCGTCCGGCAGCACCGCGATGATCGCGTTCGGGTAGCGCAGGAACACCCCGGACGGGTCGTACGCCCGGTCGGAGGGCTTGAACTTGCGGGTGATGGTGGCCGCCACGGCCAGCGGCGGGCCGGGCGCGCGGTAGACGCCGTCCCCGGCCCTGGCGTAGTGCGCGCCGATCCAGCCGCGCGGCGAGGTGTTCCCGCTGACCAGCGCACCGGCCAGCACGATCGCCCCGAGCACGGCCAGCAGGCCGCCGCCCACGTAATGTCTCACTGCGCGACCTCCAGGAGGGTGCGGGTCACGACGATCTCTCGGGTCTGCGGGTAGGCGTGCCAGGTGCGCCAGCCCAGGGCCGGGGCGTCGCCGCCGTCCAGCGCCAGGGCGGTCACCGCCAGCGGGGAGCCGGGGAACGTCCCGGTCAGCGCGTCGTCCCGGTCGGCGAGCCGGTCGCACACGTCCCGGACGGCCGCCGCGAACTCCGCGTCGGTGCCGTGGGCACGCACGTGCGCGCGGAACCCGTACGACCAGCCGGCGACCTCGGCGCGCACGTCGCCGGGCAGCGGGCCGGGCGCGCCGGGCAGGCAGGCGACGGTCTCGCTGACCGGCCCGGCCAGCACCTGGTGCGAGGCCCCCAGCAGCCGCAGTTCGACGCGGACGCCGTGGTGCTCGACGGGCAGCACCGCGAGCGCGTCCAGCGGGCCCAGGCCGAGGGCGAACGACAGGGCGTCGGCACGGGTGTCCAGGTAGGGGGTGTCGAGGGCGGCGCGCACGGTCAGCTGCCCGGGTAGATCGTCATGGTGCCGGCAGGGACGCGTTCGCCGGTTCCGGCCTCCCACGCGCCGCCGCCGAACCGCTCGAACGACAGGTACCGGCCGCCGGGGCCGGTGTAGTCGACGTACTCGACCCGTCCGGTGTCGCCGAGGCCCGTGGTGCCCTCGGTGCGGTAGTCGGCGGTGCCGTGCTCGTCGCGCCGGTACTCCACGCCGTCGAGGGTGAGGGCGGGACGGTCAGGACGCAGGTCGCCGACGTCCCGTTCGGTCCACCAGACGACCTCCAGGTCCGGGTCCTCCTCCACGGAGACCCACACCTTGGTCCCGGCGATGGTGTCGGCGTCCAGCAGGTGCTCGCTCCAGGTGTAGCCGCCCTCGCGGAACCGCACCGAGCCGCGCACGAAGTACCGGGCGCCGAGGTACTCGACCATGTCCCCGGCCTTGAGGGCGCGCGGGTCTCCGGCGACCTCCCCGACGGAGGCGAACGGATCGACCGGGGCCGGGGCCTGCGGGGCCTCGGGCGCGGGACGCCGCCGCAGCAGGATGACGACGATCACCACCAGCGCGACGAGGATCAGCGCGAGCAGCGCGATCACCGCTGGCAGCATGCCGACCTCCACGCTCAGGGACCGCTCCATGACCCGGCGTGCCGGATCCTACCGATCGCGTGGGCGCCGGGCGCAACATCCATCCGATGACGAATCGGTGTATCCGGTTCCAATTCGGTCTCGGTGATCGGGTCAGAGCCGTTGGACGGCGGCGGCGACCCGTTCGTCGGTGGCGGTGAACGCGACCCGGACGTGGCGGCCCCCGGCCCGGCCGTAGAAGTCGCCCGGCGCGACCAGGATGCCGAGCCCGGCCAGGTGCTCGACGGTGTCCCAGCAGGGCTCGTCGCGGGTCGCCCACAGGTACAGGGACGCCTCGGAGTGGTCGATGCGGAACCCGTGCCCGGTCAGCGCGGCCCGCAGCGCCTCCCGGCGGCGGGCGTACCGGGCGCGCTGTTCCTCCACGTGCGCGTCGTCGCCGTACGCGACCGTCATCGCGGCCTGCACCGGCGCCGGGACGATCATGCCCGCGTGCTTGCGGACCTCCAGCAGCCGCTGCACCAGCGCCGGGTCACCGGCCACGAACCCGGCCCGGTACCCGGCGAGGTTGGAGCGCTTGGACAGCGAGTGCACCGCCAGCAGCCCCTCGTGGGTGCCCCCGCACACGTCCGGGTGCAGCACCGACACCGGCTGCCTCCCGGGGGTGTCGTCCCAGGCCAGCTCGATGTAGCACTCGTCGCTGACCACCAGGGCGCCGCGCTCGCGGGCCCAGGACACCACCTTGCGCAGGTGCTCGGCGGGCAGCACCCGGCCGGTCGGGTTGGACGGCGAGTTCACCCAGACGATCTTCGGCAGCGCGGGGCCCAGGGTCAGCAGCCCGTCGGCGGGCACCGGCTCGGCCCCGGCCAGCCGCGCCCCCACGTCGTAGGTCGGGTACGCCAGCTCGGGGAACACCACCCGGTCGCCGGGGCCCGCGCCCAGCAGGGTCGGCAGCCAGGCCACCAGTTCCTTGGTGCCGATCACCGGCAGCACCGCCGCCGGGTCGGCGCCGGAGACCCCCAGCCGCCGCCGTAGCCAGCCCGCCGCCGCCTCCCGCAGCGCCGGGGTGCCGTACGTCAGCGGGTAGCCGGGGGCGTCGGCCGCCTCGGCCAGCGCCCGCCGGATCGGCTCCGGGGTCGGATCGACGGGGGTGCCCACCGAAAGGTCCACGATCCCGCCGGGATGACGCGCGGCGATTTCCTTGTACGGCGTCAGCCGATCCCACGGGAAATCCGGGAGCTTACGCACCTTCCGCCTCTCCTTCAGCAATTGCCCCACAACAGCACAAGGCCGTGACCCCCTGGGGCCACGGCCTGTGCGCGGTCAAGCGGACGACCCGGGTGTCAGTCGTCGTGCGTCTGCGGGGGCAGCGCGGCCACGATCGGGTGGTCCTTGTCGATCTTGCCCACCTTGGAGGCGCCCCCGGGCGACCCCAGGTCGTCGAAGAACTCCACGTTGACCTTGTAGAAGTCCTTCCACTGCTCCGGGACGTCGTCCTCGTAGTAGATCGCCTCAACCGGGCAGACGGGCTCGCACGCACCACAGTCGACGCACTCGTCCGGGTGGATGTAGAGCTGGCGCTTGCCCTCGTAGATGCAGTCGACCGGGCATTCCTCGATGCACGCCTTGTCGAGCAGGTCCACACAGGGCTGCGCAATGACGTAGGTCACGTCGTGACTCCTCTCGGGTTCTTCCGGCCCCGCCGTGCGCCACGGCTCACCGCAAGCTCGCTCCACCTAGTATTGCGGCAGCGGGATAGTCGATTCGACAGGGGGGTCACCACATGTCCGCCCGTTTCGCCGCGCGACTCGTGGTCTCCATATCGGAGGCGGACGTGGGTCAGCGGGTCTCGCTGCGGCGCCGCCTGCCGACGGGAGAGTACAGCGATGTGGTCGGTGTTCTCGAATCGTGGTCGGGCGGTGTGCTGACGGTCCGCCGCCGCACCGGCGAGCTGGTCGAGGTTCCCCGCGACATCGTGGTGGCGGGCAAGGTCGTCCCGCCCGCTCCCCCGCCGCGCCGCGCCCCCCGGCGCCCGGTCACCGAAGACTGACCGAGGTCACGGCCGCCCGCACCAGCGCCGCCACGTCCGGATCGGCCCGGACGGCGTCCCCGGACGCGCTGTGGCGCAGCTCGATCACCACGTTCGCCGTGCGGACCAGCCAGCGCTCCTGCCCCTCCTCGATCACCTGCACCGCCAGATCGCCCACGCCGGGGACCCGGACGCCCTCGCCCCAGTAGACCCCGTCCAGGCTGGTCGCCATGTCGTCGCGGGCGGCGTCCGTGGCGGTCTGGTCCGTTCCGCGTTCGAACAGGGCGTAGCTCAGCTCCAGCTCCGCGCCCGGCCCTCCGCCGGACCACCGGCACGCCGCCGTCTTCGCCGAGAAGCGCTCACCGGCTCCCGGCTCCCCCGCCGCGCCGGGCACCAGCCGGGCGGCGTGGGGCGCGCCGACCGCGCAGGCCGAGGGCAGGGACCTGGCCTCCGCACGGCCCGGCCACCAGGGCTCCAGCCACGGCGACCACAGGTAGACGGCCAGCCCGGCAAGGAAGACGGCCGCCCCGGTGTACAGCGTCCGGGCGGTGCCGGCGGCGACGTCCTCGATCGCCGCCGGGCCGCCGCCGTGGGCCTGGGCGAGGGCCCGCAGACGGCGGACGGTCTCGTGCGGCGGGTGCGGGGCCGCCAGGGTGACCCGTCCGCCGTCGGTCCGCACGGCCCTGACGGACGTCCCGGTCAGGGTCGCCTCGATCACGAAGCGGTCGAGGGCCGGCCACGGCAGGCGGACGGTCCGCAGGATCCGCCGGTTGGCGATGCCGTCCGGCCCGGCGTCGGTACGGGCCCGCAGCAGCCGCAGCGTCCACACGGCGAGGACCCCCACCCACACGCACAGGTACAGCACCAGCAGGAGCGTGGCCGGACGTCCGCCGAGCGCCACGATCGCCGCCACGAGGGCCGCCGTCAGCGGGACCAGCCACAGCAGGGGACGGCGGGACGACCGCAACGTCATCGGCCCGGCCGGGACGTCCGGCGCGCCGACCGGCGGAGGGGTGCCCGCCCGGTCCCGGATGACCTGGACGATCTCGGCGAGGTCCAGGCCCTCCGGCCCCGGCCCCCGGACCGCCGACAGCGGCACCTGCCCGCCGCCCCGCCGGACGATGACGATCTGCCCGGGCCGTCCCGAGGGCGCGATCACCTCCTCGACGTCCGCCCAGCGCACGAAGTCCTCCCGGTGCAGCACCCGGTTGTGGACGCCCTCCGGGGTGATCCGCGTGGCCGACCACAGGCCCGCCAGGGACGCGCCCGCCCACAGGACCGCGATGCCGCCCATGGTCACAGCCACCCAGAGGTCGTATCCCAGGACGGCCAGGGTCACCGCCGCCGTCAGCGGGACGGCGGAGACCATCAGGGCCCACGGCGAGGCGAGCCGGGGCGGGAAGTCGAGCACCTGCGGCACCGGCCGGTCCTCGTCGATCCGGCCGCGGGCCAGCCGCACGACCTCGTCCACGGGCAGGCCGCCGAGCCGACCGCCGCGCGGCCTCCCCAGACCGATCACGGTGCCGTCGCGGTGCACCAGGTGAACGGCGTCGGCGACCCGCCCGACCCGGGCGACGTCGCT
>DATADI010000242.1:0-2599 GCA_036258615.1 Thermomonospora sp.
CCGGTTGGCCACCACATCGTGCATCTCCCGGGCGATCCGGGCGCGTTCCTCCACCCGTGCCCGTTCGGCCAGCAGGGTCCGCTCGCGTTCCAGCCGCCGGGTGCGCTCCTGCAGGGAGATGATCAGCTGCTTGCGGGTGCCCATGTACAGGCCGAGCAGCACCGGCGGCACCACGAACAGCGCCGCGACGGCCAGCCGGACCAGGATCGCCTCGTCCCGGTCGATGCCGGGTTCGGGCTGGATGACGAAGGCCAGGACCGCCACGGTGGCCAGGCACACCACCGCCCGGCGGGACAGCGCGTACGCCCCCAGCGAGTACAGGGCGATCATGCCCGCGGTGAACCCGGCCCCGGTGGCGACGCCGACGAGGATCGCCAGCGCGACCAGCGCCACCGAGTGCCGCCGCCGCACCACCAGCGCCAGCCCGAGCAGGACGGCCGCCCCCGCGACCACCTCGCGCGGCAGCCAGAAGCCGTCGTAGTCGGCGAACCACACGGCCAGCGCGTCGACGACCGCCGATCCAGCGGCCAGGGAGACGTCCAGCACCCGTGATCGTCTTGTCGGCCACATCGCCGCCCCCGGATACCAGCGCATAAAGCGAGCCTAAAGGACCCGAGACTCGACATATCGCATATACGACAGTACGTGGCCGAGACCTACGGGCCGTGATCGTCAGGTGGACGCGCGGGCGACCAGGTCGTCCCACAGCGCCGCCACCCGCCGGTCCAGGTCCTCCAGCGTCCCGGTGTTGTCGACGACGTGGTGGGCGATCGCCAGCCGCCGCTCCCGCGTCGCCTGGGCGGCGATACGGGCCCGGGCGGCCTCCTCGGTCATCCCCCGCCGCCCGGTGAGCCGCTCCACCTGCGTCTCCACCGGCACGTCCACCACGACGACGACGTCGTACAGCCCGGCCAGGTCGTTCTCGGTGAGCAGCGGGACGTCGTAGACGACGATCGCGTCGCCGGGGGCGGCCTCCATCAGCTCCTGCATCCGCGTCCCCACCAGCGGATGCACGATCGCGTTCAGCGCGGCCCGGCGGTCCTCGTCGGCGAAGACGACCGCGCCGAGCCGGTCCCGGTCCAGCGACCCGTCCGGCCGCAGCATCTCCTGGCCGAACTCGGCCACCACCGCGGCCAGGCCCGGGGTGCCGGGCTCCACCACCTCACGGGCGATCTTGTCGGCGTCGATGACGACGGCGCCCCGGGCGGCCAGCCGCGCCGACACCTCGCTCTTGCCGGACCCGATCCCGCCGGTCAATCCCACTCGCAGCACGGCCCGAGCCTAGCGCCGCCGCGGCCTGGTCAGCCCCCCGGTCCGAGGGTCTTGCGCAGGTGCACCAGGGTCAGGTGGTCGGCGACCCGCTCCCGGCGGGTCTCGACGTAGCCGAGCCGCCGGTACAGCCGCAGGTTGCCGTCGCTGAGGTGGCCGGTGAACAGGGCGCAGGCGTCCACCCGCCCCGCCACGCGCTCCTCCAGCTCGCGCATGAGCCGCCCGCCGATGCCGCGGCCCTGCACGTCCGGCGCGACGACCAGCCGCCCGACCAGGCAGGTGCGGTCGCTGAACCGGGCGCGGACCGCCCCGACCAGCCGCCCGTCCGTCACCGCCTTGAGGACCAGCCCGTCGTCCGCGCCCAGCGCCGCCCGGACCTGCTCGTACGACTCCACCAGCGGCGGGATGAAGGGGTCGCCGTACCGCTGCGCCTCGGCCAGGTACGCGGCGCGCTGCACGGTCAGGATCTCCCCGGCGTCCGCCACGGCGGCGGTCTCCACCCGGAACGGCGCGGCGTCCACGGTCAGTGCCCGAGGCGGACGGTGACCGCCACCGGGTAGTGGTCGGACGCGCCGGACGGGTGCACCTCGTGGTCGGAGAACACCAGGTCGTCGGTGCCGAGGATCCAGTCGACCTTCCGGCCGTCGGCGGTGGTCGGCCCGTAGTCGCCCAGCGCGGAGCTGCGCAGCCCGGTGCCGTCGAGGAACCGGCTCATCTCCGCGCTGCCGGGCCCGCTGTTCATGTCGCCGCCGAACACGGTGCGCGGCGCGCCGCCCCAGGCCCGCAGCAGCGCCATGATCTCGCGCTGCCGTTCCCGGCTCCGGTCGCCGCCGTCCAGGTGGGTGGACCACACGTAGACGGCACGGTCGCCGACCGCCAGCCGCGCCCACACGTACCCGCGGACCTGCGACCAGTCGCCCTTGGGCATCCGGGCGCTGCCGGACGACAGCACCCGGCGGGACGTCAGGATCGCGTTGCCGAACTGGCCGTCGGCGGCGGGCCCCCAGATCAGGTGCATCCCGAGCTCCCGCGACAGCCACACGCCCACGTCGGTCGTCCCCGACACCAGCGAGCCGCGCCCGACCTCCTGGAGCATCACCACGTCCGCCCGCTGGCGCCGGATCTCGTCGGCCAGCGCCCGCAGGTCGAGCCTCCCGTCGGTGTCGACGCCCTCGTGGATGTTGTACGTCATCACCCGCAGCCGGGACGGGTCACCGGCGGGCCGGGCCTTGTCCGGCTTGGTCAGCGCGAACACCAGGGTGCCGAGCAGCAGCACCAGCGCGGCGCCGACGCAGATCGAGGCGTCGGCGACGTTGAACACCTGGAACAG
>DATADI010000243.1:0-7499 GCA_036258615.1 Thermomonospora sp.
ACCCGCGGCGGCGGGCGAGCCGGGCCTCGACCAGCGGCTCCCGGGCGGCCAGTGCCCGCGCCACGTCGCGGAACTGCCGGGCGCGGTGCCTCTGGGCGCGCCAGTCGGTGCCGGTGGCCCGGTGCGCCAGCGGCACCTCGACCTCCCGGACCCGGAAGCCCGCCCGCAGCAGGTCGATGGTCAGCCCGGTCTCCACGCCGAACCCGGCCGCCAGCGGCAGCCCGGCCTCGAACGCGGCGCGGGTGAGGCACCGCTGCCCGTTGAGGGGCTGGGTGGCCTCCCAGCCGGTGGCGCGGCGGATGCCGTCGCGCGACAGCCGCACCACGAAGCCGTGCCCGCCGAGCTTGACGGTGGTGGTGAAGGTGGCGATGGTCATGTCGGCCTCGCCGCGCCGCACCGGCTCGATCAGCGGCGCTGCCTCACGGGCGGTCTCGGCCAGGTCGGCGTCGAGGAACAGCAGGTGGCGGGGTGCGTCGCGGCCCTCGTCCAGCAGCCGGACGGCCTCGGCGCCGGTCTCCATCGCCGCGCCCTTGCCCCGGTTGCGGGTGTGCCGGACGACCCTGGCCCCGGCCTCGGCGGCGACGGCCGCGGTGCGGTCGGCCGAGCCGTCGTCCACGACGACGACCAGGTCCACGCCGGGCAGGTCACGGGCCGCCGTGACGGTGGCGGCGATCCGGTCGCCCTCGTCCTTGGCGGGGACGACGACCGCGACGTCGGGTCGTTCCTGTGGCTGCATGCGGTCGATCGTAGTGCGGGACCCCGGTGCCCCCGCCGGTTCAGGCCGAACCGGGGGCGGGCAGCGCGTCGGTGATGGTGAACACGGTGTCGAGGCCGGTGACCTGGAGGATCCGCCGGACCGCCGGGCGCGGCCCGGCCAGCTCGAACGTGCCGCCCCGTTCCTCCAGCCGCTTCATGGCGGCCAGCAGGACGTTCATCCCGGTGGAGTCGCAGAACTCCACGCCGCTCAGGTCGACCACCACGCTGCCCGCCTCCTCGCGCAGCAGCGCCGCCAGGGCGGTCTGCAGCCGCGGGGCGGTGTAAAGGTCCAGCTCGCCGCTCGCGGTGACGACGGCGTGACCTCCCTGAGACGAAGTCGAGACATTCAGCTCCACGAGCCGCACACTATCCGGCGGGACCCGCCGGTGCCAGGGAGTTGACCCGTCCCGTGCGCCACACCGCCGCCCGGCCCGCCGCCGGAACGTTCCCAGGGGCGGTGAACTGCGGAATTCCCCACTCCTCCCGGCGGGCGGTGCGGGATGCTGAACGGGTGCAGCCACGCCCCAGCCAGCCGGGAGACGACCCGCGGCGGGAACGTCTTCGCGAGCGCCTGGAGGCGATCCGGGCCAGGTCGGAGAAGTCCAGCCCGTGGAACTCCTCCAGCCAGTACCTGTCGCGCCTGATCAACCGCGAGGGCTTCGTCCCCGTCACGGCGCGGCTGTCCCGCGCCGACCTCACCTTCCTCAGCGGCGCCCGTGACGAGGTCCTCGCGCTCGCCGAACTCGGGCTGCGGCTCGTCGAGCTGCACCAGCCCCAGGACGCGGGCGGGATCTCCAGCGACCCCCGCAACCCGATCCTGCGGTGCAGGGCCTGCATGTGGCGCTGGCCCTGCCCCACGTTCCGCGCGATGGAGGAGTCCCTGGGCCGCTGACCCGGTCTCAGGACTCCCCGTCGGCGACGATCCGCCACCGGCCGACCTCGGCGTACTCCGAGTCGTAGATGGGCGACCCGTCGCCGGGCTTCATGTCGTAGTGGCGGAGGTTGCCGCCCCAGTACCGCAGGATGCGCCCCAGCTCGGCGACGGCGTTCCCGTCGAACGCCGTCTCCCCCATGTCGACCTCCAGTACGAACCTCACCCGTGTGCCTCCTCTGACGTGTTCCGGCACTTCAATCGTCTCATTGAAGTCCTTTTTGAGGTTTTGCGAGCGAAGCCCCAGGGACGCCGTCGAAAAGCCTCAAATCGCAGAGGAAGGACCGGTCAGCCGGTGCGGCCCAGTCGGCCGCCCAGGCGGGCGTCGCGGTCGCGGACGCCGAGGGAGGAGGCGGTGACCGCGGTGGACCCGGCGGTGGACAGCCCGGCGGCGGTCCCCCGGACGAAGACGACCGACCCGTTGCCGGAGTCCTCGGCCGGGGCCCCCACGGTCAGGTCGGCGCGGCCGTCACGGGTGTGGTCGAGAAGGGCGACCTGCTCACCGAAGCCGTCGTAGGGCTCCGCGCCGCCCGGGACGCCCTTGGTGTTCTGCGACAGGCTCTGCGAGCCCCGTCCCGTGAGTCCTCGCGGCGAGCCGTACAGCAGGTAGGCGCGGCCCGCGTCGGGGATGCGGCCGACCTCGGCCTTCGGTGCGCCCACGGCGAGGTCGGCGCGGCCGTCGCCGTTCACGTCCCCGGCGGCCAGCGCCGCGCCGAAGCAGTCCTCGACGAGGGGGTCGTTCGGGACGCCCGGGGACGCCTGGCTGATGGAGTAGCCGCGGCCCAGCCCGGTGAACGGCGCTCCCGGGTAGACGGTGACCTGGCCGCCGGTCGGGCCGTCGAACGCCGAGCCCACGGCCACGTCCGCGCGGCGGTCCCCGTTGAAGTCGGCGACGGCCAGGGAGTGCACCGGCGTGTGGACGGTACGGCCCCGGGTGAAACGACCGTCGGCGGTCCCGTGGAAGACCGTGAAGCCCCTGCGTTCGTCCACCCGGCCGCCGTCGAAGTCGTACCAGGCGTAGGCCACGTCACCGCGGCCGTCGCCGTTGACGTCGCCGGAGGCCACCCACGAGTCGGTGACGTCCCGCGCCGAGGCGGGCCTGGCCGGGCCGGGTGCGGCGGCGGCCACGCTGGTGCGCGCTCCGGCGAAGTAGATCCAGGTGAACGTGCTGGTGCCCGGAACGGTCACGAACAGTTCGGGGGAGCCGTCGCGCTGGATGTCCCCGACGGCCAGTGACTCGCCGAACCGGTGGCCCTTGCCGGGCGTGCGGGCCTCGCCGTAGGAGACGGCACGCTTCAGCCCGCCGGGGGAGCCCCACAGGATCGTGACCGAGCCCGCGTTGGAGCGGCCAGAGGAGTCCTCGCCCGGCGCGCCGACGGCCAGGTCGGCGTAGCCGTTCCGGTCGAAGTCGGCGGACGCGATGGCGTCGCCGAACCGGTCGCCCCGCTCGGCCGCGCCGGGGACGCCCGCCGAGTCCTGGTGGATCACCCGCCTGCGCCGCGTGTCGAGCCCCGCCCGCGAGCCGGGCACCACGCTGACGAACCCGGCCCCGGCCCGGCCGCCGACCGCGCCGCCGGGACTGCCGATGACCAGCTCCGCATGGCCGTCACCGTTGAAGTCGAACGGCCGTGCGGGGGCCCCGGCCGCCGCCTCGGCGGTGGGCGTCAGGCCGTACAGGGATGCCGCGCCGACCGCGACCGCCATGCCTTGCGCGAAGAACGTCCAGGTCACGCCGCCCTCGATTGCACTGTTCCGGTGGATTACCGGTCGGTAAGCTACCGGGAGTAGGGAGACGGCGGCCGTCCCTCGCGGCGGTGGTCGCGCGGGGTGTTCGCCCTGGTCAGAGCCCTGTGCCTCGGGTCAGGACGGCACGGCGGATGACGCGGATCACTCCTGAGGCGCTGGTCACAGCGGGGGCGCCGCCAGCGGCAGGCGGACGACGAACCGGCAGCCGGGCCCGCTGTTGGTGACGCCGATCTCCCCCTCGTGGGCCTCCACGATGCCCCGGGCGATGGCCAGGCCCAGGCCCGCCCCGCCGCCGCCCGGCGTCCGCGCCGCCTCGCCCCGGAACGCCACGTCGAACACCCTCGGCAGGTCGTCCTCGGGGATGCCGCCGCACGCGTCGGACACCGCCACGCACGCCATCCCGTCCTCGACCCCGCCGACCACCTCGATCGTGCCGTCGCCCGGGGTGTGCCGGATCGCGTTCACCACCAGGTTGCGCAGCGCCCGGCCCAGCTCGGCGGCGTCCACCTCCAGCGGCAGGCCCTCGCGCGCCTCGCCGCGCAGCCGCACGCCCTTGGCGCGGGCCAGCGGCTCGGTGCCCGCGACGGTCTCCGCCACCAGGTCGTCGAGGCCGACCCGCCGCCGGGACAGGCGCAGCGCGCCCGCGTGGATCCGGGACAGCTCGAACAGGTCGTCCACCATGGCGGTGAGCCGGTCGGTCTCCCGCCGGATCCTGGTGTGGTAGTCGCGGACGGTCTCCGGGTCGGCGACCACCTCGTCCTCCAGCGCCTCGGCCATCGCCCGCAGGCCCGCCAGCGGCGTCCGCAGGTCGTGGCTGACCCAGGCCACCAGCTCCCGGCGGCTGGCCTCCAGCGCCTGCTCCCGTGCGTGCGCGGCGGCCAGCCTGCCGTACGCCGCGTCCAGCTCGCGCGCCAGCGCGGCCAGCTCGGCGGGCAGCCGCACCCCCGGCGGCCGGTACGGGTCGGCGCGGACGGCGTCCACCAGCACCCGGTTCGCGGCGACCAGCCGGCGCCCCAGCAGCGCCGACACCCCGAACGCCACCGTCCCGGCCGCCGCGACCACCGCCAGCGCCACCGAACGGTCGTGCTCGTCCAGGTACATCATCAGCGTGATCACCACGATCCCGGACACGGTGGCCAGCACCGTCGCCACGCTGACCACCAGCAGCTGGGTCGCCACCGACCGGCCGCGCAGCAGGTGCAGCACCGCCAGGCCCGCCACCGCGACGACCGCCGCCGCCAGCGCGGCGTACCAGGCCACCCACAGCAGGTCGGCGAGCGGGATCACGGGACCGCGACCGCCGGCTCGTAGCGGTAGCCCACGCCCCACACCGTCACGATCCGGCGCGGCGTGGTCGGGTCCTCCTCGATCTTCTCCCGCAGCCTGCGGACGTGGACGGTGACCGTGGAGGCGTCGCCGAACGACCAGCCCCACACGTGTTCCAGCAGCTCGTCGCGGGTGAACGCGCGCCGGGGATGCCGCATCAGGTACGCCAGCAGGTCGAACTCGCGGGCGGTCAGGCTCAGCAGTTCCCCGCCCAGCGCCGCCTCGTGCGCCCCCAGGTCGACCACCAGGCCCCCGTCGTCGAGCCGCGCGGGACCCCGGCCCGCCGGGTTCAGGCCGCCCCGCGCCCGCCGCAGCACCGACCGCACCCGCAGCGCCAGCTCACGCGGGCTGAACGGCTTGGTGACGTAGTCGTCGGCGCCCAGCTCCAGACCCGCCAGCCGGTCGGTCTCCTCGCCGAGCGCGGTCAGCATCACCACCGGCACCGCCGAGGTCTCCCGCAGGCGGCGGCACACCTCCAGCCCGCCCACCCCGGGCAGCATGAGGTCCAGCACCACCAGGTCGGGCGGGCGCGCCTCGGCCGAGCGCAGCGCGTCCCGGCCGTCGGCCACGCACTCCACCTCGTGCCCGTCCCGGACGAGATACCGCATGACCACCTCGGCGACGGTCGGATCGTCGTCCACGACCAGGATCCGGCCGGTGATGTCCTCACCCACGCCCACACGGTAGGGCCCGGCACGGGGCGCGGACCAGCGCCGTAAGACCTTGTTAAGGACGGATCACCACTGGCGGGGCGGGGTGGGGGTGCGGCTGCCGTCGAGGATGATCCGGGACACCAGGTCCGGGTCGTCGCCCATCGGGACGTGCCCGCAGCGCGGCAGCTCGAGGTGCCGCGCCTGCGGCATGCGCCTGCGCGCCACCCGCGCCTGGTACGGCGGCAGCACCATGTCCCGCCTGGCCCAGGCGATCGTCACCGGCACGTCCGACGGGACGGGCGCGCGGAACGAGGCCCCGGCCGTGATGAACCGCAGCAACGGCAGCCGGGCCCGCATCAGGCCCCGGAAGTCGCCGTAGGCGCGGTCGGGATCGACCTGGGACGGCTTGGCGTAGATCCAGAAGAACAGCCCCGCGCGTCCGGCCGAGGTCGCCGTGAGCCGCCGCGCCACCGGGCTCAGCACGGTCGCCACGCCCATCACCGTGCCGAACAGGCCGACGGTGTACGCGTAGTCCGGGTACGAATACCAGAATCCGCCGGGTGAGAGCGCGGTCACGCTCCGCGCCGCGCCGACCGCCGCCAATTCCAGTGCGAACCTGCCGCCGATGGAGTTGCCCGCGATATGCGGCCGGTCCAGGTTCATTTCCTTGAGAAAGAGCAGCAACTCGTCCAGGATCGCCTGCGAGGGGCTCCGGCCGTTGGTCACCAGCTTGGGCGACTCGCCGTGCCCGGGGAGATCCACCAGGTACAGCTCACGGTGCTGGGCCAGCCGGTCCACGACCGGGTACCACGCCTGACGCCGGTGCGCGATCCCGTGCAGAAGCACCAGGGGCTCGCCGGTTCCGACCCGCTCATAAGCCAGCATGCCAACCCTCCCACCGGCGACCACTAGGGAGAGCGTCCCGGAATCCGGGCACGTGAGAAATCGAGCCGATGCGCTAATCGCGGCCGGTCTTTAGCACGCCGCTGACAACATCCCTACCGGCGGGTAGCGGCAGGGGGTCGCTTTAACGCGGCTTTCGGGGCGGGGTGTTCGGGTGGTGGTCAGGACGTCACCGCACGCGCAGTGAGGAGCCCGATGAAACGTCTCGCCCTGACCGTCGCCGCGATCGTGTCGCTGGGAGTGCTCCCGGCCACCGGGGCCGCCGCGGAGACACTCCCGGACACGTACGTCTTCCCCGGCGACCGTGCGTTCCCGACCGGGATGGCCCTGGATCCGAGGACCGGCCACTTCTACGTCGGCAGCGCCGACAGCGGTGCGCTGTTCCGGGGGCACGTGACGCGCCCGGAGGTCCAGGTCTGGTCGCCCGACGGCCGGGACGGCCGCACGGTGACCTCGGGGATGGCGGTCGATCCGGCCGGGCGGCTGTACGTCGGCGGCGCCGACACCGGCACGCTGCGCGTCTACGACACCCGCTCCGGTGCGCTGCTGGCCACTCTGCGCGGTGTGCGGGACGGCTTCGTGAACGAGATCGCCGTCGCCGACGACGGCACCGTGTACGCGACCGACTCGTTCCGGCCCGTCGTCTACCGGGTGACGCAGGACGCCGGGAACTGGCGGATGGAACCCTGGCTGGACGTCACCCGTACGCCGGTCGAGTGGGTGGACGGGCAGCACAACCTGAACGGCATCCGCGCCATCGGCCGCCACCTCGTCACCGTCAACAGCAACACCGGCCGGGTCTACCGCATCGACCGGGACACCCGCGCCGTCACGGAGGTCGATCTCGGCGGGCACCGCCTGTACAACGGGGACGGCCTCGCGTGGCGCGACGGGAGGCTGCACGTCGTCCAGGGCAACATCAACAACGTCCCGGGCCTGGTGCCGCAGGTGGCCGTGGTCGAGATGTCCGGAGACCTCACCCGGGGGCGCTACACGGCCAGGTACGTCCCGCCGGGCGGTTTCCGTCACCCCAGCTCGATCGCCCTCGGGTACGGCCGGGTGATGGTGGTCAACAGCCAGTACAACCGCTGGGTGGCGGGGCTGCCTCCGGAGAGCCTGCCGTTCACCATGGCGAGCATCCCGCTCGGCGACGTCGCCACTTCCGGGACGCCCGATCCCACGCC
>DATADI010000244.1:0-3026 GCA_036258615.1 Thermomonospora sp.
CCGCTGCCCGCCGGGCCCGACCTGGCCGCGTTCCGGATCGTCCAGGAGTCGCTGACCAACATCGCCCGGCACGCCGGGCCCGGCCCGGTGACCGCCCGGGTCCGGATCGCCTACCGTGATCGCGAGATGACCATCACGGTGGACGACGACGGCCGGGGGGCTCCGCTGCTGCCCGACGACACCGGCGGCAGCGGCCTGCACGGCATGCGGGAGCGGGCCGCCGCGCTGGGCGGGGAGTTCGCCGCCGGGCCGCGCCCCGGCGGCGGCTTCCGGGTCACCGCGACCCTGCCCCTGGACGGCCCGCGAACGGCGGAGGACGGACGATGATCAGGGTGCTGCTGGCCGACGACCAGGTGCTGGTGCGGGCGGGTTTCCGCGCGCTGCTGGACGCCCAGCCCGACATCGAGGTGGTCGGCGAGGCCGGCGACGGCCAGGAGGCGGTCGAGCAGGCCCGGCGGCTGGGCCCCGACGTGCTGCTCATGGACATCCGGATGCCCCGCCTCGACGGCCTGGCCGCCACCCGGCAGATCGCCTCCGACGAACGCCTGTCCGGCGTCCGCATCGTCATCCTGACCACCTTCGAGCTGGACGAGTACGTCTTCGAGGCGCTGCGCGGCGGCGCGAGCGGCTTCCTGGTCAAGGACACCGAGCCGGTCGAGCTGATCCACGCGGTCCGCGCGGTCGCCGCCGGGGACGCGCTGCTGTCCCCCAGCGTGACCCGCCGCCTGATCGCCGAGTTCGCCACCCGCGCCAAGGCCCCGGCCCCCTCGGTCCGGCTGAACGCCCTCACCGACCGCGAACGCGAGGTCATGGCCCTGGTCGGCGAGGGCCTCACCAACGAGGAGATCGCCGAACGCCTGGTCGTCAGCCCCGCCACCGCCAAGACCCACGTCAGCCGCACCATGGTCAAGCTCGGCGCCCGCGACCGCGCCCAGCTGGTGGTCTTCGCCTACGAGACGGGCCTGGTGCGCCCCGGCTGGCTCTGAGCGCTTCAATGTGGGGGGGCGACCCCCCACACCCCCCGCCAGGCGCGTCGAACGCATCCTCGCTCGCTGGCGCTCGCTGCGGTGCATTCGACGCGCCCAGGTTTCCCCGGCTCCGCTGGCGCTCCGCCGGGGAAACCTGAGCTTCTGGGGGAGACCCCCAGACCCCCCATTTCCTTGCCGTAGGTGTCGGGGTGGGTGGGGTTCTTACCTCAGTTGGTTGCGGAGGATCACTGCGCCTACCAGGACGGCGACTACTACCAGGATCACCGCGATCGTGACGATGACGATGGTCTTGGTGCGCTCGCGCTCGTACCGGTCGCGGGAGGGCGGCTGGGGCTGCTGCCAGGGGGCTGGCGTGTAGGGGCGCGGTGGGGGTGGCGTCCAGTCGGTCTGCAGGACGGTGCGGACCTCGGAGTCGGCGCCTGGGCGGTCTCCCGGGCGGGGGGCCGGGCCGGTGTCCTCGCGGGTGACCGTTTCGACCTCGGTGGAGTCGAGGACCGTCTCGGCGACCTCAACGGGTGGGGGCGGGGGTGGGATGTAGCGGCCGGGTGAGCGGCGGGCGGGAGGCTCGTAGGGCTCGTCCAGCTTGGTCTCGTCGAGGGCGGTGGGGAACTCGCGCACCGGCGGGGCGGGGCGGGGCTCGGGGGCGCGGGCGACCTCGGCGAGGCGGGGCAGGGCCTGGTCGGCGGTCATGCGGTGGCGGGGTTCGCGGGCGAGGAGGCCCATGAGCACGTCGCGGAGGGGGCCGGCGTTGCGGGGTGGGGGGACGGGCTCGCTGAGGGCGGCGGCCAGGGAGGCCATGGCGTCGGAACGCTCGTACGGGGAGCGGCCCTCGACGGCGGCGTACAGGGTGGCGCCCAGCGACCACAGGTCGGAGGCCGGGACGGCGCGTTCGCCCTGGGCGCGCTCCGGGGGGATGTAGGCGGGGGAGCCCATCACCAGGCCGGTCTGGGTGAGGGTGGCGTCGCCCTCGACCTGGGCGATGCCGAAGTCGGTGAGGACCGCGCGGCCCTCGGCGGTGATGAGGACGTTGCTGGGCTTGACGTCGCGGTGCAGGATGCCCTTCTCGTGGGCGTGCTTGAGGGCCTCCAGGGTCTGGCGGCCGATCTCGGCGGCGCGGCGCGGCGGGACCCGGCCCTGGTCGATGAGGTCCTGCAGGGAGCGGGCGCGGACGAACTCCATGACCAGCCAGGGCCGTCCGCTCTCGTTCACGACGTCGTGGACGGTGACGACGCTGGGGTGGTTGAGGCGGGCGGAGGCCCGCGCCTCGCGGAAGGTCCGCTCGTAGAGCACGTCGCGGTCGGCCGGGCTGAGCCCCGGCGGCAGCAGCACCTCCTTGACCGCGACCTCGCGGTCGAGCATGGTGTCGTACGCCTGCCAGACCGTGCCCATGCCGCCTCGCCCGACCACCGTGTCGAGCCGGTAGCGGTTGCCGAGCAGATGGCCCTGCCGACCCTGCGCCATGACTGAATGGTCCCCCGTCTGGGACGCCTGAGTCCCTCCCGCGGTGCCGGCCGCTAGGGCCGGAACGTGTCGAGGATATTGTTCACCTTTTCCCGGCTATCGTCCCACCGGTCCTGCGGGATGGCGACGAACACCGCGAACGGGCGCCCACCGGCCATCACACCCCGGTCGACGCCGTGCATGGGGACGCCGTCGCGCCCCACCCAGGTGAACTCGAGATCCGCGGAACGATAACCGACGCCGCCGGTCCGGCGCAGCCCGACCCGTCGGTAACCCTTGAGCGCGCCTCGGGCGACGACCTCGCTCTCCCACTGCTCCCAGTGCGCGTACGGGTCGCCGGTCCAGGGGGTCTGGTCGACCTGGACGTAGGCGGAGGAGGCCGGGTCGTTCCAGAAGACGCTGTTGCCCTGCACGGACTTCCGCCATCCGACGGGCACCCCGATCGTGAACCCGGGGCCGCCGGCGAGCCGGATCCCGGGCAGGGGGCGGACGGCGCGGTCGGTCGTGGCGGGGGCCACCGTGCGGCGGCCGACGGTCGGGGTCGCCGACGGCGTCCCGGCCGGGAGGGTCGCGGCC
>DATADI010000245.1:0-3751 GCA_036258615.1 Thermomonospora sp.
GGTCCGGCGCCCGCCGCCCAGATGGGCGGTGGCCCGGTCGTACTCGGCGCGGCCCCGCCCGGCGGCGATCAGCTCGACCGCCCGGATCAGCCGGTCGGCCAGCGTCGCGTCCCGCATCTCGTCCAGGAAGAACGGGACCCGCACGGCGTACTCGGTGTTGTCGCGCTGCTCCTCGGTGCCGCCCCACTGGCGGGCGTTGAGCTGCCCGTCGGTCTCCGCGAGCGTGACGTACGCGCCGTCGCGGCCTAGCCGGTCGTGCACGACGGTGGCCAGCTCGTCCGGGTCGTCCCAGGTGCCGCCCTTCACCAGCGGCACGATCACCAGGAACACCGGCATCGGGCACGCCCGGATCCGCGCCCGCAGCACCGACCGCTTGGCCGGGGGCACCGCGGCGGCCAGCGACGGGTCCACGTAGATCGGCGAGCGGCGCAGCGCCGCGGCGATCCGCTGCCCGGGAGAGGGTTCAGTCCACACCCAGCGACTCCAGCACGTCTCCGGCGAGGTCGCGCCCGCCGGTCCCGAACCCGTTGCGCTGCCAGCGCCCGGGGACGACGAAGTGGTGACGGTGGTCCGGCGTCCGCAGCAACAGCGTCACCAGCCCCGGGCCCGGCACCTCGGCGCAGGTCGCGCACACCGGACGGGTGCCCTGCTTGCCGATCTTCCGTTTCCGGGTGGCCGGGGGGTGCAGGGGGTTGACGAAGCAGGGCGGCTCGGGCCGCGCGGCCCCCTCCGCCAGCACGGTCTGCCCCTGCCGGGCGAGCACGATCACCCCGACCAGGTCCAGAACGGTCTCGGCCTCACCGTCGGGGTCGGGCCCGACGTCGTCGGACAGGATCCGGGCGGCGTCGTAGGCCCGCAGCGCGTACCGGCGGCCGGGGGCGTCGTCGTCGGGCGGGAGCAGCCGTTCCAGCCGCTCCAGCTCCTTGGTGGCCTGGGCGCGCAGCCACCGCGGGGTCGGCCGCGCCGGCGCGGGCCGCCTGCCGCGCCCCTCCCGACCGGCCCCGCCCTCGCGCCCGCGCCCGCCGAACAGCCGCGCCCCGAGTGCCCACAGCCCGTACAGCACCAGGGCGGCCAGCGCTCCCAGCACGAGGCCCGCGACGAACGGCCCCCAGAACTGGGCCTTGAGCGGCCTGCGGTCCTCGTTCCACGGCTGCGCGGTCTCCACGACGCGGGGCATGACGCGCGGGCCGGACGGCGCGGCGGCGATCGCGTCGAACGCCCGCAGCAGCCGGGTCATCAGGTCGGCCTCGGGGTTGCGGTAGTCGGCCGGGCGCTGCAGCTCGTACGGAACGGGGTCCAGCGACGAGTACCGCCGCGGCACCCGGAACGGCACCGCCTCGATGTCACCGTCGGCGTCCACCAGCACGTACATCCCGTCGCGGCGGAGCCTCTCCCACAGCCCGTGCAGGAACGGCACCCCCTGCCCCGACGACTCCGACGCGGTGGGGTTGGGAGCCACCACCAGGTACACCGGGGCCCCGATCCGCCGGGACGCCCGGTTCATCGCCGCCCGGATCCGCTCCAGCTCCTGCCGGTCGAACAGATGCGCCGCGTCCATGTCCACGAACAGCGGATCCTTCGCCAGTTCCCCGGCGATCCGCTTCCACCGCGCCTCCGCGTACCCCGGCACAGGCTCCCCCCGCCCCGAGGCCCCCCCAACCTCGACCGCCGTGGCAGAGGCGGCCGCCGCGGCGAACGCGGCCCCCGTGGCGAACGCGGCAGGCGCGCCCGACACGGCAGGCGTAGCCGACGCGCCAAACGTGGCCGACACGGCATGCGCGCCCGACACGGCAGGCGTAGCCGACGCGCCAAACGTGGCCGACACGGCAGGCGCGCCCGACACGGCAGGCGCGCCCGACACGGCAGGCGTGGCCGACGCGGCAAGCGTGGCCGACGCGGCAAACGTGGCAGACGCGGCAAGCGTGGCCGACTTGGCAGGTTGCGTGGCGGGCTGGGCGGCGGATGCGGGGTGTGGGGCGGTGGTGAGGAGGACGGCGAGCGGGAGGGCTGCGAGGAGTTTCATGCGGACGCCCCCTTACGGGAACGACGGACGCGCTGGCGGAACAGGAGGAACAGCAGAGGCAGGCCGCCGACGAGAGCGCCCGCGCCCATCGCCGCCATCTCCTTGCGGTCGCGGATCTCCCCACGGCTGGGCGAGTCGTCCTCGGGGGCCTCACGTCGGTGTTCGATGCGCGCCTCGACGTCGGGGGCGGTGAGGATCTCCACGAAACGTTCCACCACCTGCGCCACGGTGGCGTCGTAGGGCAGCTCGTACTCGGCGGTGGACCAGGCGCGGTCCACCGGCAGCGACCCCCCGTACTGCCGGGCCGTGCCGAACCCCGAGGACCCGGTCACCACGTAGATGCCGTCCTTCCCCAGGCGGTCGCGCAGCAGCGGGATGAGCCGGTCCGCGCGGGTGTCGGGATCGTCGATGGACGACGGCAGTGGCGCGACCACGACGTACACCGGCACCCTGAGCCGTGCCACCGCCGCCCTGATCCGCGCCTCGGTGTCGGCGGGCAGCTCACGCGGCGCATGATCGGTCACCTGCACCGGATCCCGCGCCAGCAACGCCGCCAACCGGTCCGCCCGGCTCCCTGCAGGCCCCGGGGCCACGCCAAACGCGGCAAACGCGGCCGACGCGCCGAACGCAGCGGACGCGGCGGAGGCCGGGGGCTGGCGGGGCGGGGCGGGCGCTGGGGGTGGGCTGTGGGTGGTGGCGTGGGCGGCGCTGGGGAGGAGGGTCAGCGCGATCGCGGTGATCAGGGCGAATCGGCGCATGACGCCGCAGTCTAACGACGGGGGTGGGGGCTATCGGGCACAGAGGGCGTGGTCGACGAGGCGGGAGGCCGCCGCGTCGGTGCGTTCGGCGGGCTCGCGTTCCAGGAAGGAGGTGGAGACGGCGACGGTGACGGTGCGCCGGCCGCCGGGGAGGGCGCCGCTGTGGCTGGTGACGCCGAACGAGCTGCCGTCGTGGGTCCAGTAGCCGCCGCCGCAGCTCAGCGGGCTCCAGTACAGGCCGAGGCCGTAGTGGGTGCCGGTGGGTTTCTCGCCGGGGGCGTGCTGGGGCACCGTCCGCTGCATCTCCTCGAGCTGGGCCGGGGGCAGCAGCAGGCCGCCGAGCAGGGCGCCGAAGAACCGGTTGACGTCGGCGGGGGTGCTGACGAGCCCGCCGTCGGCGTCGTGGTCGGCCATCAGGGTGACGTCGCGCGGCTCGGGGTCGCCGGGGAACCGCAGGTAGGCCGTCGCGTGCGGGGTGGGGAAGGTGCGCACGTCGGGCGGGAGGACGGTGGAGCGCAGGCCCAGGGGCCGGAGTATCCGGTCGCGGACCTCGTCGTACCAGTGCCGCCCGGTGACCTGCTCGATGAGCATCCCGGCGAGGACGTAGTTGGTGTTGGAGTAGGTCCAGCGGCGCTCGTCGGGGCCGGCCGGGAGCCAGTGCGGCGGGTGCCGCATCGCCATGGCCACCAGCTCCTCCGGCCGGTGGACGCGGAACCGTTCGCGCAGGAAGCCGGCGTACCCGTCGGTGAGCATGGCCCGCACCAGCGGCCGGTCGAGGACGTAGTCGGCGAGGCCGCTGGTGTGCCGCAGCAGGTGCCGCACGGTCACCCGGCGGCCGTCGTTGCCGTTGCCCGTCACGACCCCGGGCAGCCACCGGTCGACGGTGTCGTCCAGCGTCAGCCGGCCCTCGGCGACCAGTTGCAGGACGACCACGGCCACGAACGTCTTGGTGGTGCTGCCGATGCGGTAG
>DATADI010000246.1:0-7648 GCA_036258615.1 Thermomonospora sp.
CGGCACGCCCGCCCGCACCGGCCGCCCGTCCAGCGTGGCCGCCGCCACCGCCCCGGTCACGCACACCAGCGCCCACGCGGGGAACCGCAGCACGGGCCCCCGCAGCACCGCCTCCAGCCCGGCCGCGCCCGGGTCGTTGCCGACCGCCAGGTTCGCCAGCGTGAACGAGCGGTCGTCCCAGGCGCCCGACGGCGGCACGCCCACGCCCCACAGGCCCGAGCGTCCCGGCAGGTCCTGCACGGTGGTCTGCACGCCCGCCGCGACCACCTCCACGGCGGGCGCGGCGACCCGGCCCGGCGCGGCGGCGACCGTGGGGGCCGTCACGGCGCGTACCCGATCAGGCGGACCGGCGTGGGGTCGTACCCGTTGCAGGGGTTGTTGAGCTGCGGGCAGTTGCTGATCAGCACCAGCAGGTCCCGCTCGGCGCGCAGCTCGACGTGCTTGCCCGGCGCCGACACCCCGTCCTCGAAGGTCAGCCCGCCGTCGGGGGTCAGCGGCACGTTCATGAAGAAGTTGACGTTGTGGGTCAGGTCCCGCTTGTCCAGGCCCCGGCCCCACGCGATGGCCTGGGCGAGGAACGTGGCGCGGCAGGCGTGCTGGTGGCGGGTGTGCTCGCCGTAGCGGACGACGTTGCTCTCCTGCGCGCACGCCCCGCCGAGGGTGTCGTGCCGCCCGCAGGTGTCGTCCACCACGGTGGCCAGCGGGTCGAGGCGCACGCTCAGCAGCCGCGACCCGGTGGTCAGGTACACCGCGCCCTGCTCCCGTACGGTGTCGACGGCGCTGTAGCGGTTGGCGTGGTCGTGGGCGTCGAAGAACAGCGTGTCCACGGCCTGGTTGCCGTGCAGGTCCACGATCCGCAGGCGCCCCCCGGCCGGGATCTCCCCGATCCAGCCGTCGCCGGGCGCGACCTCCAGGTCCAGCAGGGTCGTGTCGGTCATGACGCCGTCCTCTCCGCCTGCTCCAGAGCGCGCGCGGACTCCTCACGGAACGTGCGGCTGGGGTCGTCGGCCCCCGGCGCGGGCACCGGGCGTACCGTGGCGCGGACGCCCGCCGGGGCCCAGCCGCCGGCCATCGGATGGGGGCTGGTGGACAGCACCACGAGCACGTCCTGCTCGGCCCGCAGGTCCACCCAGTCGCCCGCCGAGGCGTGACCGGGGACGTAGGCGAGCGTGCCGCGTTCGTCGCCCGACGGGGCGACCTTGGTGAAGAAGTTGACGGTGGCGTGCAGGTCCCGCTCCCCCAGGCCGTGCTTCCACAGCTCGGCCAGCAGCCCGGCGCGGGCGCTGCGCCGCCAGGCGTTGCGGTGCAGCGCGTACGTGCTCGGCCCGGGGACGTGGACGTCGAGCGAGTGACCGGTGATCGCGTCGTGCCAGTCCAGCGAGGAGCCGGTCACCGAGCACAGCGCCCGCCCCAGGTCGGACATCAGCACCATCGGCGGCGTGATCCGGGCGGACATCTGCGCCTTGAGCGTGTCGGGCACGTTGAGGCGCTCCAGCGGGCCGTCCGCCGCGTACAGCAGGACGGCCGCGTTGGCCGCGTCGCCGAGGCACTCCAGCCGCAGCGCGCGATGCCTGCGCAGCACCACCGACCAGGCGGCGCCGCCGGGGACGTCGTGGGTGAACTCCATCAGGACGGGCTCCCTTCCACGGGGGCGGGGGTGACGGGAACGGGAAGTTCGACGGGACGGCGGCGGCGCAGCGCGTACACCAGCAGGCCCGACAGCAGCGCCGCCGACACCGCCAGGACGGGGAACCACCGCAGGTACGGGTCGCCGCCGTCGGGGTCGTACACCGCGGAGCGCGGCCAGGCGATGTTCACCGCCATCGCCAGCCCGTACAGCACGGCGACGGCGTTGACCGGCAGGCCCCAGCGGCCCAGCGAGAACCCGCCCGGCGCGGCGGCCCCGAGCCGCCCCCGCGCCCGCGCCACCAGCCCCGGCAGCGTGACCAGCAGGTACGCCAGGTAGACGATGACCACCGAGGCCCCGGTGACGGCGGTGAAGATCTGCGCGTTGCCGACGTTGACCAGCAGCATCGCGACCGCCAGCACCCCGATCAGCGCGGCGGGCAGCATCGGCGCGCCGGTCCGCTCCGACACCCGCGCCAGCCGGGCCGAGCCGGGCAGCACCCGGTCGCGGGCCATGGAGAACATCAGCCTGCTGGCCGCCGTCTGGATCGCCAGCGTGCAGATGAACACCGCCACCGCCACGTCCGCCAGCAGCAGCTTGCCCAGGCCGGTGCCCAGCGCCTCGGTCAGCACGTACGCCAGGCCCTCGGCGGCCAGCCGCCCGTCGGTGAGGCTCGGTGCGGCCATCAGCCCGCCGAGCAGCAGCAGCGCCCCGCCCGCCGCCGACACGAACAGCGCCCGCAGGATCGCGCGCGGCGCGGTACGACGCGGGTTGCGGGTCTCCTCGGCCAGCTCACCGGCGCTGTCGAACCCGTACATCACGTACGCGGCCATCAGCGCGGACGCCAGGAACGCCCCCAGGTACCCGCCGCCCTCGGCGGCGCCGCCGGTGTCGGTGACGACTCCGGGGCCGCGTTCGGCGGCGGCGATCAGCAGCACCGCCAGCAGCGCCACCCCGACCAGCTCGCAGGCCACGCCGACGCTGTTGACCAGGGCCATCACCCGGACCCCCACGGCGTTGATCACCGTGGTGAGCGTGATCAGCACGCTGCCGAGCAGCACCGCGTTGGTCGCCCCGGAGGTGGACGTCAGCGCCGACCCGCCCGGCACGATCTGGAATCCCGCCCAGATCGACGGGAGCACCACCTGCAGGGCGATGGCCGCGGCGGCGACGCTGACGATCTGCCCGAGCAGCATCAGCCAGCCCGCGAACCAGCCGGTGACGCCGTTGGACAGCCGCCGCGACCACTGGTACACGCAGCCGGAGATCGGATAGCGGGAGGCCAGCTCGGCGAACGTCAGCGCGACGAACAGCTGCCCGGCGAACACCAGCGGCCAGGTCCAGAAGAACGCCGGGCCGCCGAAGGAGAACCCGAACGCGAAGAGCTGGAAGACGGTCGTGAGGATCGAGACGAAGGAGAACCCGGCGGCGAAGGACGCGAACGACCCCAGCCTCCGGTGGAGCTGCTGGGCGTAGCCGAACTCGGCCAGCTCCAGCGCGTCCAGGGTCTCCCGGTCGGTGCGCGGTCCGGTGGTGGTCATGACGAGTACGCCTTTCTGCGCGCCGAGCACGCGTCGCGGCGGGCCGGAACCCGGGCGGGGAAGGACGCCGCCCCCGCAGGACGGCGGCGGGGCACGGCGGAACGGCGGGGCGGCCGGAAGAACGGACCCGGCGGGGCCGGGGACAGCGGAGCCCGGGCCCCGCCGCGGCGGCCGGAGAGGAAAAGGGAAAGGAACGGGTGCGGCACGGCGAAGCCCTCCGGAGGTGGAACCTCCCGGGCTTTTGTCCCGCCGTGGAACGGGGCGTCACGCCCCGCCTGCACCTCTCGGACCAGGCCCGCCCGCCTGCGCGGACGGCGGAACCCTAGGTGCGCCCCGCCTCCTCGGGGGGTCGGTACCACTTCACGGCCGGGCCGTCACCGCCCGATATCCCGGCCGTGAACAGGCCGTAAAAAAGCCCTCACCGCCGTCCCGGGGACGGCGGTGAGGGCGGGCGCGCGAGGAGCG
The DNA here is from genome assembly GCA_036258615.1 of Thermomonospora sp. Classification (GTDB taxonomy): domain Bacteria; phylum Actinomycetota; class Actinomycetes; order Streptosporangiales; family Streptosporangiaceae; genus Thermomonospora. The sequence continues at coordinate 3,634 of DATADI010000246.1, forward strand.
GCGCTACTGGGCGATGTCGAGCCGCAGGGCGGTCGCGCCCCGCAGGTACACGTGCTGCATCGCCGAGCGGGGCTTGTCGGTCTCGATGTGGGCCATCAGCCGGATCACCCGGGGCAGCGCGTGCGGCACGTCCAGCTCGCTGGCGCACAGCAGCGGCACCTCGTGGAAGCCGAGCTTGCGGGCGGCCAGCGCCGGGAACTCCGCCCGCAGGTCGGGGGTGGCCGTGAACAGCACGCTGATCACGTCGTCGGTGGACAGGCCGTTGCGGCGCATGACCTCGGTGACCAGCTCCGTGGTCGCGTCGAGGATCAGGTCCCGCTCGTCGGCGTCCACCTGGGTCGCCCCGCGGATCGCGCGTACCGCCACTGTCGTCTTCCTTCCCTGCCGAATGACCCCGATGGCCGGGCCGTGCCTACAGCCCGACCGCCTTGTACAGCTCGCCGATCTCCTTCATGGTCAGCGCCCGCAGCCCGCCGGACTTCAGCCCGCCCAGCCGGATCGGCCCGAACTGGGTGCGGGCCAGTTTCTGCACGGGGAAGCCCGCCTGCTTGAGCATCCGCCGCACGATGTGCTTGCGGCCCTCGTGCAGGGTGATCTCCACCAGCGCCCGCTTGCCGAGCTGCTCCACCAGCTTGAACCGGTCGGCCTTGGCGATCCCGTCGTCCAGCTCGATCCCGGCGCGCAGCCGCTTGCCGAGGTCCCGCGGGATCGGCCCGATGATCTCGGCGAGGTACACCTTCTCCACCCCGAAGCTGGGGTGGGTGAGCCGGTGGGCCAGCTCCCCGTCGTTGGTGAGCAGGATCAGGCCCTCGGTGTCGGTGTCCAGCCGCCCCACGTGGAACAGCCGCTCGGGCACGTCCACGTAGTCGGCCAGCGACTTGCGGCCCCGTTCGTCGGACATGGTGCTGACCACGCCGCGGGGCTTGTTGACGGCGTAGTACCGCATCTCCGGGCGGGTCTCCACCCGCAGGCCGTCCACGTGGATCACGGCGCGCTGCGGATCGACCCTGGCGCCGAACCAGGACACCACCTCGCCGTCCACCCTGACGCGGCCTTCGGCGATGAGCCGCTCACAGGTGCGGCGGCTGCCCACCCCGGCGTCGGCCAGGACCTTCTGCAGCCGGACGCCCTCGTTGTCGGTGTCGGTGTTCACGTGCTCCTGTCCTCGATGATGTCGTCGGGAAGGTCGTCGGGCAGATAGGGGGCCAGGTCGGGCAGCTCCTCCAGGCTGCGCAGGCCCAGCCGCTCCAGGAAGTACCCGGTGGTGCGGTACAGGTGCGCCTGCGACTCGGGATCCTGCCCGGCCTCCTCGATCAGGCCCCGCAGGGTGAGGGTGCGCATCACGCCGTCGCTGTTGACGCCGCGGATCGCCGAGACGCGGGCCCGGCTGACCGGCTGCCGGTAGGCCACCACGGCGAGGGTCTCCAGCGCGGCGGACGTCAGCCGGGCCTGCTGCCCGTCGGTGACGAACCGCTCCACCACCGGGGCGCACTCCTCCCGGGTGTAGAACCGCCAGCCGCCGGCGATCTCCCGCAGGTCGAACCCGCGGCCCTGCGCGGTGTACTCGGCCGCCAGCTCGCGGAGCGCGGCGGCGACCTCCTGGCGGGGCCGCTCGAGGATCTGCGCCAGGGTCACCTCGGCCACCGGCTCGTCGACCACCATCAGGATCGCCTCGATCGAGGCCCGCAGCCCCGGCTCCGGCCGTTCATCCATCGTCGTCCCGTCCGTCCTCGTCCCGCTCCTGCGGGGTGCCCTCGTAGTCGTCGCCGACCGCCACGTCGCCGTCGTCGCTGCCCGTCCAGGACACGTGCAGCTCCCCGAGCGGCTCGACCTGCTCGAACACCACCGCCTTCTCCCGGTACAGCTCCAGCAGCGCCAGGAACCGGGCGACGACCTCGAAGGTGCCCTGGCAGTCGGCGGTGAGCGCCCGGAAGGTGGCCTGCCGCAGCCGCCGCAGCGCGGCCACCACGATCGCGGCCTGCTCCCGGACGCTGGCCTTCGGCTGGTACATGTGCTCGACCGACACCCCGGGCGGGGGCCCCTTGGGGGTCAGCGCCCGCGCCGCCAGCCGGGCGAACTCGGCCGGGCCCAGCCCCAGCAGCACCTCCGGCAGCAGGTTCGCGAACCGGGGCTCCATCGGCACCGTCCGGGGGAACCGCCGGGACTCCGCGGCCATCCGGGCGGCCAGGACCTGCGCGACCTCCTTGTAGGCCCGGTACTGCAGCAGCCGCGCGAACAGCAGGTCGCGGGCCTCCAGCAGCGCCAGGTCCTCCTCGTCGTCGACCTCCCCGGACGGCAGCAGCCGGGCCGCCTTCAGGTCCAGCAGGGTCGCCGCGACCAGCAGGAAGTGACTGGCCTGGTCCAGTTCCCAGTCCGGGCCCATGGAGCGGATGTGGGCGATGAACTCGTCGGTGACCCGGTGCAGGGACACCTCGGTGATGTCCAGCTTGTGCTTGGCGATCAGCCCGAGCAGCAGGTCGAAGGGACCTTCGAAGTTGTCCAGACGGACCTGGAAGCCCCGGGGCTCCTCCTCCGCCGCGTCGGCGGCCGGCGCGGCGCCGGTCTGCGGGGCGGCGGCGTGCTTCACAACGTAGACCGTAACGGAATCCGGGTGGTGACCTGGCATCGGAGGACGCCGCGGCACCGGGCCGGTGCGGTCAGCCGGCCTCGGCCCACCTCACCAGGACCTCCTTGGCCAGCTCCCGGTAGGCGTTGGCGCCCATCGAGGAGGGGTCGAAGTAGGTGATCGGCTCACCCGCCACGGTGGCGTCCGGGAACCGCACGGTCCGGTTGATCACGGTGTGGAACACCCGCTCGCCGAACGCCTGCACGATCCGCTGCAGCACCTCGCGGGTGTGCAGGGTCCGCGAGTCGTACATGGTGCCCAGCACCCCGTCGATCTGCAGCTCGGGGTTGATGCGGGACTGGACCTTCTCGATGGTCTCCATCAGCAGCGCCACGCCCCGCATCGCGAAGTACTCGCACTCCAGCGGGACCAGCACCCCGTGGCTGGCGGCCAGCGCGTTCACCGTCAGCAGGCCCAGCGACGGCTGGCAGTCGATGAGGATGTAGTCGTACTCGGGCACCGCGGGCTTGAGCGCCCCGGCCAGGATGTACTCGCGGCCCACCTCGTGGACCAGCTGGACCTCGGCGCCGGACAGGTCGATGTTGCTGGGGAGCAGGTCCATGCCGTCGACGCCGGTGTCGATGACGATCTCCTCCCAGCCGACGTTGCTCTCCAGCAGGAGGTTGTGCACCGTCATCTCCAGCTGGCGGGGGTCGCCCTTGCCGAGGCCGACCGACAGCGCGCCCTGGGGGTCGAAGTCGACCAGCAGCACCCGGCGGCCCTGTTCGGCGAGCGCGGCGCCCAGGTTGATGGTCGTGGTGGTCTTGCCGACCCCGCCCTTCTGGTTGCACACCGACACGATGCGCGCCGGACCGTGCTCGGTCAGCGGCTCGGGCTCGGGGAACTCGGGCAGGGGCCGCCCCGTCGGCCCGAGGGCCTGTCGGGGGTCGGTCAAGGCGGCCGAGAGCTCGCTCTCGGCGGCCTCCTGCGTATCCGTCACGGCTTTCGAACCTTCCCGGCGGCCTGGTTACCGTCCAAAACGGGGACTTTAGGGTTCTCGCGCCCCCGGCTCAAGCCGACGCGCGCCGGGGGCCCACATTCATCCCGGCCGCCCGGCGCGGGGATGGGCGGTGGCGTACGCCTCCCGGAGGGGTCCGCCGGTGGGCGGGGCGGACGGGGCGGCGTGCCCCAGCAGGTGCCGCACCACCCGGGCGTCCGCGCCGCCGTCCAGCAGGTGGCTGGCGAAGGAGTGCCGCAGCGTGTGCGGGGACACCCCGGCCAGCCGGGCCCGTTCGGCGGCGGCGCGCAGCACCATCCAGGCGCCCTGCCGCGACAGCCGTCCGCCGCGCGCGTTGAGGAAAAGCGCCGGGCCGCCGCGCCCGGCACGGGCCAGCTCGGGACGGGCCCGCACCAGGTAGGCGTCGACCGCGCGCCGGGCGTAGTCGCCGA
>DATADI010000247.1:0-3933 GCA_036258615.1 Thermomonospora sp.
GATGGGGCCGGGCGCCAGCGGCACCGGGCGTGGGCCGCGCGGCAGTCCCTTGGTGGGCAGCCCGCCCTCGCACAGCTCCTCCTCGCGGCGGCACCACACGGCCCGGCGTTCGGCCAGCTCCCCGAGGAGGACGGCGCGGTAGAGGGCGTCCACGGCCAGCGAGGTCGGCTCCTGGGTCAGGCCGTGCACGACGGCGTTGCCGAGCGCCAGCGTCAGGTCCGCGCCCTGGGCCCCGAGCCGCGACTCCAGCCGCCGCCGCAGCCGGGGCTGCGCGTCCACCAGCGCCACGGCGGCGCGGAACCCGCGCGGCATCCGGGGCCAGCGGACGAAGCGCCCCGCGACGGCCAGCGCGAACGCGGTGCAGTCGGAGGCCAGCGCGATCGCCTCGGCGGTGATGGGGGCCTGGTCGGCGGGGTGCCCGTGGCCGGGGAAGTCCTCGTCGGTCTCCCCGACGAGCCGCTGGGCCTCCTCCACGGACTCCACGGTGTCCACCAGCCGGTCCAGGGAGACGGAGCGTTCGTCGAAGGACGCCAGGATCTCCCCGGTGACGGCGTTGACCTCGGCCCACCGGACGCCGTCGAGGGCGCGCACCGCGCGGCGGACGGCCTCCTGGGCGTGCCGGTCGGCGCGCGCCCGCAGCCCGCGGATCTCGATGTAGGCGCGGCCGTCCCGGGTCCACACGCGGCGCTGGGTGCGGGGGCCGATGAGGTTGGCCAGCTCGGCACGCTCCGGTAGCCGGGTCAGGTCGAACGACGGCCTGGGCAGCGGGGGCCTGGGCACCGTGGGCAAGGGGGGCAACGGAGGGCGCGGTGGGGCGGGCAGCGAACGGGCGGCGCGCACGGGAAGTGCCGCCGCGGTGACCGCGGCCTTCGGGACCAGCCCGGCGGCCGATCGGAGGAGGCCCATCGACGTACCTTCGCTTCGGGGAGAGGCAGGTGCCTGGCCCACTACCCCTGGGAGGGCGGGTGAATCACCCTCCGCCGATGATCGGCGTCACAGGGTTCACCCGGGCACGCGTTCGAACACGGCGGCCAGCCCCTGACCACCGCCGATGCACATGGTCTCCAGCCCGTAGCGGGCCTCGCGCCGCCGCATCTCGTACAGGAGGGTGGCGAGGATGCGGCAGCCGGTGGCGCCGACCGGGTGGCCCAGGGAGATGCCCGAGCCGTTGACGTTGAGGCGCTCGAAATCCTTGTCCCCGAAGCCCCACTCGCGGGTGACGCCGAGCACCTGCGCGGCGAACGCCTCGTTCAGCTCGACCAGGTCCATGTCGGCCAGCGTGAGGCCCGCGCGTTCCAGGGCTCGGGCGGTGGCCGGGACGGGCCCGAGGCCCATCAGCTCCGGCGGGACGCCCGCCACCGCCCACGACACCAGCCGTGCCCGGACCTGGAGGCCCAGCCGGTCGGCCTCCTCCCGGGTGGTGACCAGGCAGACGGCCGCGCCGTCGTTCTGGCCGCTGGCGTTGCCCGCCGTGACGGTGGCCTCCGGGTCGTGGCGGCCCCGCACGGGGCGCAGCGCGGCGAGCCGTTCCAGGGTGGTGTCGGCGCGGGGGTGCTCGTCGCGGTCCACCACGCCGCCCGGGGTCTCGACGGGCACCACCTCGTCGGCGAAGCGGCCCTCCTGCTGGGCGGCTACGGCGCGCCGGTGGGACCGCAGCGCCAGCTCGTCCTGCTCCTCGCGGGGGATGCCGTACCGGGCGCGGACGTTCTCGGCGGTCTCCAGCATCCCGCCGGGCACCGGGTGACGCTCGCCGCCGGGGGTGACGCGGGCGCGGTCGAGCCGGTCCACCAGGCGGATCTCCGCGCCCGGCCGGTCCCAGCGCAGCCCGGTGGCGTAGTACTCGACCCGGCTCATCGACTCGACGCCGCCCGCGATCACGGTGTCGCACGCCCCGTCCCGGACCATGAGCACGGCGTTGACGACGGCCTGGAGCCCGGAGCCGCAGCGCCGGTCGAGCTGGCTGCCGGGGGTGTCCACCGGCAGCCCGGCGTCCAGCGCGGCGACCCGGCCGATCGCGGGGGCCTCGCCGTTGGGGTTGCACTGGCCGAGGATCACCTCGTCCACCCGCTCCACGCCGGTCCGGGCGAGCAGCTCGGTGATGACCGTGGCGGCCAGCCGCTGCGGCGGGACGTCCCGCAGCGCCCCGCCGAACCTGCCGACGGGCGTGCGGACGGGCGAGCAGACGACGACCTCGCGCATACGGCGACCTCCAGACCGAACGACGTTCCGTCCGAGTGTGCCGCACCCGCACGGCCCGGCCCCGCGGTGGGGCCGGGCGTTGTCGGCGCTCCCAACCGGGGGGCCGTGCCGCTGGGAGTCAGCCCTGCGCGACGGTCCCTTCGGCGATCAGCTCGTCCACGTCGGCGAAGCCGAGTTCCTCCAGTACGGCGCGGGTGTGCTGACCGGGCAGCGCGGGGCTCCCGGCGATCGCGCCCGGGGTGCGGGAGAAGCGCGGCGCGGGGGCGGGCTGGCGGTGGCCGTCCTCCTCCACGAAGACGTCCCGGGCGGTGTTGTACGGGTGCTCCATGGCCTCCCGCATCGACAGCACGGGCGCGACGCAGGCGTCCCCGGGCAGGAAGATCTCGGCCCACTCGTCGCGGGTGCGGGCCTTGAACGCCGCCGCGAACCGCTCGCGCAGCACCGGCCAGCCCGCCCGGTCGTGCTGGCCGGGCAGCTCGTCGGCGTCCTCCAGCCCCAGCCGCCGCAGGAACTCGGCGTAGAACTGCGGCGCGATCGCGCCCACCGCGACGTGCCGGCCGTCGGCGGTCTCGTACACGTCGTACCAGGGGGCGCCGGTGTCGAGCATGTTCACCCCGCGCTCGTCGGACCACAGGCCGCCCGCCAGGAACCCGTGGATGAACGTGGTCAGGTGCGCGGTGCCGTCGACGATGGCGGCGTCCACCACCTGCCCCCGCCCGCCGCCCCGGGCCTCCAGCAGGGCGGACAGCACCCCGACGACGAGGTAGAGGCTGCCGCCCGCGAAGTCGCCGAGCAGGTTCAGCGGCACCTGCGGGGGCCCGCCCGCCCGGCCGATGGCGTGCAGCGCGCCGGTCACGGCGATGTAGCCGATGTCGTGCCCGGCGCTCTGCGCGAGCGGGCCGTCCTGGCCCCAGCCGGTCATCCGCCCGTAGACCAGCCGGGGGTTGACGGCGTGGCAGTCGTCGGGGCCGAGCCCCAGCCGCTCGGTGACGCCGGGACGGAAGCCCTCCAGCAGCACGTCGGCCCGCTCCACGAGGCGGAGCACGACCTGCCTGCCCCGCTCGCTCTTGAGGTCGACCGCGATCGAGCGCTTGCCGCGGTTGGAGAAGTCGGTGCTGGCGAAGCCCCCGCCGGGCGTCACCGCCGAGGCGCGGTCCACCCGGATCACCTCGGCCCCCAGATCGGCCAGCAGCATGGCGGCGAACGGGCCGGGCCCGATCCCGGCCAGTTCGATCACCCGGACCCCCGACAGCGGACCCCGTTGCGACGCGCTCATCCACGACCCCTCTCGACCCGGTGGCGTCCCGAACCCTGTTCGGCTCCCCCAGTCTGCCCGATGCCGGTAAGTGTTCACCGACTGGGGCGGCGGGTCGGCGGGTCAGCGGGAGCGCACGGAGTCGGTGGCGCACGCCGCCGGGGGCAGCAGCTCCTGGTCCTGCCTGATCAGCCCCATCCGCAGCGCCGCCATGACCGCCTGGGTGCGGTTGGCCGCGCCGAGCTTCTCGTACAGGCGGGCGGTGTAGGTCTTGGCGGTCGAGTGGCTCAGGTGCATGGTGCTGGCGATGGCGGCGATCGACCGGCCGTCCATCAGCAGCGTCAGCACCTGCCGTTCGCGGGGACTCAGCAGTTCGCCGGACCGGCGGCGGGCCAGCGCCTGCGCCAGCCCCGCCGCGGTGAACGACCCGGGCGCGACCGCGGCGTGCCGCAGCGCCGCCACGATCTCGGTGCGCGGCG
>DATADI010000248.1:0-5486 GCA_036258615.1 Thermomonospora sp.
GGCCGCCCGCGCACGGCACGCCGCCGCCGTCCGCGAGCTGCCCGCCACGGCACGGCAGCTGTCGGGCGGCGACCCGGCGCTGCCGACGGAGTTCGTGGACCCCGACGGGCCCCCGGCCTGACGCCGCCCCCGCCTGACGCCGCCCCGGCCGGACGGCGTCGCCGGGGCAGGAGTCCCGGCGGGCTTCGTCGGGTAGCGTCCGTGCTGTCGGGGATGATCGAACGCGAGGAGCGGTCATGGGCAAGGCACTGGTCATCGTTGACGTGCAGAACGACTTCTGCGAGGGCGGCTCGCTGCCGGTCGGCGGCGGCGCCGACGTGGCGACCGCCATCTCCCGGCACCTGGCCGAGCACGGCGCCGAGTACGCGCACATCGTGGCCACGCGGGACTTCCACCTCGACCCCGGGGCGCACTTCTCCGACGAGCCCGACTTCGTGGACACCTGGCCGCCGCACTGCGTGATCGGCACGCCCGGCGCCGACTTCCACCCGAACCTCACGCTCGCGCCGATCGAGGCGGTGTTCAGCAAGGGCCGCGACACCGCGGCCTACAGCGGCTTCGAGGGCGACTCCGACGACGGCACGAGCCTCGCCGACTGGCTCCGCGCGCACGGCGTCACCGACCTGGACCTGGTCGGCATCGCCACCGACCACTGCGTGCGGGCCACGGCGCTGGACGCGGCCCGCGCCGGCTTCCGCACCCGGGTGCTGCTGGACCTGACCGCCGGGGTGGCGGCGGCCACCACCGACGCGGCCCTCGCCCTCCTGCGCGAGGAGGGCGTGGAGCTGACCGGGACGCCGGTGCTCCGTGGCTGACCGGCCCGGCCCGAGCGTCGTCATCGTCGCGGGCGTCTCCGGCAGCGGCAAGACGACCGTGGGGCGGCTGCTGGCCGAACGGCTCGGCTGGGAGTTCGCCGACGCCGACGACTTCCATCCGCTCAACAACCTGTCGAACATGCGCCGGGGCATCCCGCTCACCGACGCCGACCGGATGCCGTGGCTGCGCGACCTGGCCGCGTGGATCGAGCTGCGCCTGACCTCCGGGACGCCGGGGGTGCTGGCCTGCTCGGCGCTCAAACGCGCCTACCGCGACCTGCTGGTCCGCGACCCCGAGCAGGTGCGGCTGGTCTACCTGGACGGTGACCGCGACCTCATCGAGCAGCGGATGTCCCAGCGCAGGGGCCACTTCTTCGCCGCGCACATGCTCGACAGCCAGTACCGCGACCTGGAGCCGCCCGGCGCGGACGAGCACCCGGTCGAGGTGTCCGTCCGGCGTTCCCCGGAGGAGAACGTCGGGCACATCGTCCGCGCCCTCGGCCTGGCGACCTGAGCCCGGTCAGCGGCGCCGGGCCGCCCACTCGCGGATCTTGGCGATGCGGCGGCTGATCTCCTCGGCGGTGGCCTGCGGGACGCGCGGACCGCCGCAGGCGGCGCGCAGCTCGTTGTGGATGACGCCGTGCGGCTTGCCGGTGCGGTGGCTCCACGCGCCGACCAGCCCGTTGAGCTGCTCGCGGAGGGCGTGCAGGTCCTCGGCGGCGGTGCGCTCGGGGGCCCGCTCGGCGGTCTGCTGCCGCTTGCGCTGCGCGGCGAGCTGCTCGGCCTGGCGGCGCCGCAGCAGCTTGGTGACCTCCTCCGGCTCCAGCAGGCCGGGGATGCCGAGGTACTCCTCCTCCTCGGCCGAGCCGGGCACCGCGTGCGTGCCGAACTCGCCGCCGTCGTAGAGGACCCGGTCGAACGTCGCCGACGCCTCGACGGTCTCGAACGGCAGCTCCTCGCCGACGTCGGGCGTGTCCTGCCTGCGGTTGGCCTCCTTGAGCAGGTCGTCGTCGAGGCCGTCGCCCTCACGGCGGGGCCGGTCGAGGACGTGGTCGCGCTCGGCCTCCATCTCCGCCGCGTGCCCCATCAGGGTCGGCACCGACGGCAGGAACACCGACGCCGTCTCGCCCCGCCGCCGCGACCGGACGAAACGGCCGATGGCCTGCGCGAAGAACAGCGGCGTCGAGGTGCTCGTGGCATAGACCCCGACGGCCAGCCGGGGGATGTCGACACCTTCGGAGACCATCCGGACGGCCACCATCCAGCGGTCCTCGGACTCGCCGAACTGCTTGATCTTCTTGCTGGCGGTGGGGTCGTCGGACAGCACCACCGTGGCGCCCTGGCCGCTGATCGCCCGGATCATCTTCGCGTACGCCCGCGCCGCCTCGTGGTCGGTGGCGATGACCAGCCCGCCCGCGTCGGGGACCCCGCGCCGGACCTCGGTGAGCCGTTTGTCGGCCGCCGCGATGACCTGCCTGATCCAGTCGCCCTTGGGGTCGAGGGCCGCCCGCCACGCCTGGGCGGTCTGGTCCTGGGTGAGGGGCTCGCCGAGGGCTGCGGTCAGCTCGTCGCCCGCCCGCGTCCGCCAGCGCATCTCGCCCGCGTACGCCAGGAAGATGACGGGCCGGACGACCCCGTCGGCCAGCGCGGGGCCGTACCCGTAGGTGTAGTCGGCGCGGCTGCGCCGGATGCCGTCGGGCCCCTCCTCGTACTCCACGAAGGGGATGGGGTTGATGTCGGTGCGAAAGGGGGTGCCGGACAGGCCCAGCCGCCGTGTCGCGGGCTCGAACGCCTCACGGATCGCGTCGCCCCACGACAGGCCGTCGCCCGCGTGGTGGACCTCGTCGAGGATGACCAGGGTCTTCTGCATCTCGGTGCGGTTGCGGTGCAGCGCGGGGCGGGCGGCGATGGTGGCGTAGGTCGCCGCCAGGCCCTGGAACTCCTTGCCGAGCCTGCCCTGGCCGTTCTGGTACTCCGGGTCGATCTTCAGGCCGACCCGGGCGGCGGACTCGGCCCACTGGCGTTTCAGGTGCTCGGTGGGGCACACCACGGTGATCGCCTGCACGACCTTGCGGTCGATCAGCTCCCTGGCCAGCCGCAGCGCGAAGGTGGTCTTTCCCGCGCCGGGCGTGGCCACGGCCAGGAAGTCGCGCGGGCCGCTCTCGTGCGGCGGGCCGAAGTACTTCTCCAGCGCCTGCTGCTGCCAGGCGCGCAGGGACGACGCGGTCCCCCATGCTGCTCGCTCGGGGAAGGCGGGAGGCATGCTCGAGGCAGCGAAGGTGCTCACGGTGTTCAAAGGGTACCGAGCCCCGCCGACAACGCCCGCCGGGCGCACGCCGCCCGCCTACCGCCCGTCGGCGGCCCGGAACGCGCGCCAGGAGGCGCGGATCCGGCGGCCCTGCCCGGGGGTGAACTCGCGCATGCACACGTCCCAGGCGTAGTCCATGAAGTTGTGGACGGGGTCCGAGCCGGACGCCCAGCAGGTGTCCTTGGTGCGCGGGCAGCCCTCGGTGGGCACCGCCTCGTACGGCGTGTCGGCCACGTGGTCGCCGGGGCTGTCGCAGCCGTTCTCGAAGGTGTGGAACAGCCCGAGCCAGTGCCCGACCTCGTGCACGGCGGTGTAGCCGTGGTCGTAGTTGCGGTACGCGCCGCCGGTCACACTGCGGTAGTCGATGACGACGCCGTCGTCGGTGGGCCGGTCACGGACGCCCTGCGGGTACGTGGAGAACCCCAGGACGCGGACGCCCACCGCCGCGGTGTACAGGTTGAGGGTGTTGGGACCGCCCCGGTGCAGCGCCGTCTTCATCTGCCGCTCGTACCGGTCGGGGCGCCGGAACCAGGCGGCGTTGGAGGTCACGTCGTAGCCCGCCAGCCGGAACCGCACGCCGGTGTCGGCCGCGCCCGCGCCCTGGCGTCCGGAGTACGCGGCGTTGAGGGTGGCGATCTGCCGTTCGACGGTGGCGCGGGAGAGCCTGCCCTCGGAGCCGTCGGCGACCACGTGGAACCGTACGGGCACGACGATCGGGACCCGGCGGTAGGCCCGGTCGATGGCGGCCTCGTCGGCGGTGCCGTACCGCTTGAGGAGGACGCGGCGAAGCTCGGCGATCAGCGACTCGGACTGGGTGGTGCGCAACGCGGCCCGGTCGTGCGAGGGATCCCGGGCGGGACGGCTCAGGCCCGGCGGCGCCCAGATGCCGAGGACGCCGCCACCGGCGAGCGAACGCGGCCACCCGTGCCGCGCTGCATGCCCCGGCGCGCAGTGGCCGTCCTGGGCCATGGCGGCGGTGGCTCTCGCGGGCCCGTCGGGTGTCTCGGGCGGAGCGGCGGTGCGCTGCGGCGGCGCGGAGTGGGCACTCAACGCGCTCGGCAGCGCACCCATCGTGACCACCAGTGCGCAGACTCCGACCCGGACACGGCACCGACCCATAGCTCCCCCGACCCGACGTGATCATACGGTGACGGATCGAAGTTATCGCACGGTGTTCGCCAGGGCGTTCCGGGGTCGGGCCGCCGGGCGGGTCGGACGGGGCGGTCAGCCCTGGTCGTCGCCCCCGCCGGGCTTGAGCCCCTCGTAGATCTCCTTGCACTCGGGGCAGACCGGGTACTTCTTGGGGTCCCGGTTGGGCACCCAGACCTTGCCGCACAGCGCGACGACCGGCGTGCCGGTCACCGCGCTCTCGGTGATCTTGGCCTTCTGCACGTAGTGCGCGAAGCGCTCGTGGTCGCCGTCCCCGTGGGAGAGGTCAGGGCGGACGTCGCTGTCGGGAAGGATCCTCGTACTCACCCGGACCAGCCTAGTTGAGGCTGGGATCCTCCGGGAACGTGGCGACGAAGGCCAGGTCACCGGCCTGCCGCCGCAGCACCGCCTGCCACAGCCGCTCCGGGTCGGCGGCGAACACGTCGCCCGCCTCGCCCGGCACCACGTACCACGCGCCGTCCTCGATCTCCGACTCCAGCTGCCCGACCCCCCAGCCCGCGTACCCGGCGAACACCCGCAGCTGGATCACCTCGGCGGCGATCAGCCCGGGCGGCGCGTCCAGGTCCACCAGGCCCACCCGGCCCACGTCGGTGTCGCCGTCCAGGGCGCGCCAGCCGAGCGGCTCGTCCTCGCCGGGGACCCGGGCCAGCGCGAGCGCGCTGTCGAGGGCGACCGGGCCGCCCTGGAAGACCACGCTCGGGCCGGTGGCCAGCTCCGCCCACGGCGGCAGCACCCGGTCGACGGGCACCTCGGTGGGCCGGTTAAGGACGACGCCGAGAGTGCCCTCCCCCGGGTCGTGCTCAACGATCAGGACGACGCTTCGCCGGAAGTTGGGGTCGTCGAGCTGGGGGGTCGCCACCAGCAGGCGCCCCACCGCGATGCCCTCGTCCATGCCTCCATGATGCTCGGCGGCGGGCGGGACCGGCAGCCGCCCCACCGAGTTCGGCCGTTGCGCGTTTCCTGCGGGGCGGGTAACGGGAGAATAAGGAGCGGGTCGAGAAACGATCTAGCACCAGCGACCAGTGGCACGGACCGGCGGGGCGGGAGAGCTCGATGCAGTTGCCCAGGATCATCATCGCGGCGGTGTTCTTCGTGATCGGACTCCTCATCGCCGTCCCGGCGCTGCTGCGGACCACCTCGTCCGACAGCAACGCCTCCCAGACGCCCTCGCCGACCGGCTCCGCGTCCCCGAG
>DATADI010000249.1:0-12488 GCA_036258615.1 Thermomonospora sp.
CGCGGTCAGGCTCCAGCAGGCGGCCGGCCCGTCGGGCGAGGCGGCCGGGTCGTCGCCGCCGGACGCCTGGCCGGCCGGATCCGGGGCGCCCGGGCTCCGTTCCGTCAAGCGATCGACTCCTCACTGGCCATCGCCCGCAGCCGGGCCAGCGCCCGGTGCTGCGCCACCCGCACGGCGCCCGCGGACATGCCCAGCACATTACCGGTCTCCTCGGCCGACAGCCCGGCCACCACCCGCAGCAGCACCAGCTCGCGCTGGTGGTCGGGCAGCCGGGTCAGCAGGTCGCGGGCGCGTTCGGCCTCGATGTAGCGGACCACCGTCTCCTCCGGGCCGGGCCGGTCGTCGGGCCCGTCCGGCAGGTCCTCGGTGGGCACCGCGGCCCGCACCGCGCTGCGCAGCGCGTCGGCGATCTTGTGCGCGGCGATGCCGAACACGAACGACGCGAACGGCCGGCCCATGTCGCGGTACCGCGGCAGCGCCGACAGCACCGCGATGCACACCTCCTGGGCCACGTCGTCGGCGATGTGGTACTGCCCGGAGATCCGGCCCAGCCGGGCCCGGCAGTAGCGCACCACCATCGGGCGCACCTGCCCGATCAGCACCTCGATCGCCCCCGGATCGCCCTGCACGGCGAGGGTGGTCAGGTCCCCGAGATCGCCATCGTCGTGGCGTGCCGCCGTGCGCAGGACCCGGGCTTCGCTCGTCATAGCACGCCCCTCCGATTCGGTAGCGCGCGTGTCGTGGTCCCCGCGAAGCATCCCTCGGTCACGTAGAGCATGATGCCCAGCGGAATCGGGCCTGTCTCCACTGTGCACGGCAACGGAATGGTCACAGTGCAGAGCGGACCCGGCCGATATCACAAAACGCGATGATTCCGCCCCGTAGGGTGCCGGTACTCGCGGGTTTATCGCAATTCCGCATTCCGTGGGCGTCCGGGCGGGAACCGAAAAGGTCCCCACCGCGCACGGTGGGGACCTTCGGAGCGGGGCTCAGTGGCCGTGGCCGTGACCGTGGCCGTGACCGGCCGCGGCGGGCTCCTCCTCCTCGGGCTTCTCGACCACGAGGGCCTCGGTGCTCAGCAGCATGCCGGCGATCGAGGCGGCGTTGGTGACCGCCGAGCGGGTCACCTTCACCGGGTCGATGACGCCCTGGGCGACCAGGTCGCCGTACTCGCCGGTGGCGGCGTTGTAGCCGTGCCCGGCGGGCGAGTCGGTCACCTTGGCGACGACGACGTAGCCCTCCTGGCCGGCGTTCTCGGCGATCCAGCGGGCCGGCTCGACCAGCGCGCGGCGCAGCGCCTCGGCGCCGGTGGCCTCGTCGCCGGACAGGCCGAGGGTGTCGAAGCCCTCCTTGGCGACGTGCACCAGGGCGCTGCCGCCGCCGGACACGATGCCCTCCTCGATGGCCGCGCGGGTCGCCGAGATGGCGTCCTCCAGGCGGTGCTTCTTCTCCTTCAGCTCCACCTCGGTGGCGGCGCCGACGCGGAGCACGCACACGCCCCCGGCCAGCTTCGCGAGCCGCTCCTGGAGCTTCTCGCGGTCCCAGTCGGAGTCGCTGTTGTCGATCTCGACCTTGATCTGGCGGATGCGGGCCTCGATGTCGGCCGCGTCACCGGCGCCGTCCACGATGGTGGTGGCGTCCTTGGTGACGGTGACCCGGCGGGCCCGGCCGAGGTCCTCCAGCCCGATGGAGTCGAGCTTGAGGCCGATCGCCTCGCTGACGACCTGCCCGCCGGTGAGGGCGGCCATGTCGCCGAGCATCGCCTTGCGGCGGTCGCCGAACCCGGGGGCCTTGACGGCCGCCGAGGTGAAGGTGCCGCGGATCTTGTTGGCGACCAGCAGCGCCAGCGCCTCGCCCTCGACGTCCTCGGCCACCACCAGCAGCGGCTTCTTGGTCTGGGCGACCTTCTCGGCCAGCGGCAGGAACTCCTGCACGTTGGAGATCTTGCCCTCGTGGATCAGCACGTAGGCGTCCTCGAGGACGGCCTCCATGCGCTCGGCGTCGGTCACCATGTGCGGCGACAGGTAGCCCTTGTCGAACTGGAGGCCCTCGGTGAACTCCAGCTCCAGCCCCATCGTGTGGGACTCCTCGACGGTGATGACGCCGTCCTTGCCGACCTTCTCGAACGCCTCGGCGATCAGCTCGCCGATCTTCGGGTCCTGCGCGGAGATGGTGGCGACGTGCGCGATCTCGCCCTTCTCCTCGACCTCGCGGGCCACCTTGAGGAGCTGGTCGGAGACGTAGGCGGCGGCGGTGTCGATGCCGCGCTTGAGGGCCAGCGGGGAGGCCCCGGCGGCCACGTTGCGCAGGCCCTCGCGGACCAGCGCCTGCGCCAGCACCGTCGCGGTGGTGGTGCCGTCACCGGCGACGTCGTTGGTCTTGGTGGCCACCTCCTTGGCGAGCTGGGCCCCGAGGTTCTCGTAGGGGTTCTCCAGCTCCACCTCGCGGGCGATGGTGACACCGTCGTTGGTGATGGTCGGCGCGCCGAACTTCTTGTCGATGACGACGTTGCGGCCCCGCGGGCCGATCGTCACCTTCACGGCGTCCGCGAGGGCGTTGACGCCGCGCTCCAGCGCCCGGCGCGCGTCCTCGTCGAACTCCAGGATCTTCGCCATGGAAAGGGTCCTCTCACGCATCCGCCCCGGCCGCCCGCAAGGCGGACCGGCCGGGGCGGCGCATCGTACGTCGGTGGGTTACTTCTCGATGACCGCGAGCACGTCGCGGGCCGAGAGCACGAGGTACTCCTCGTTGTTGTACTTGACCTCGGTGCCGCCGTACTTGCTGTAGAGGACGACGTCCCCGACCTTGACGTCCAGCGGAACGCGGGCGCCCTTGTCGTCGACGCGGCCCGGGCCCACCGCCAGGACGGTGCCCTCCTGCGGCTTCTCCTTGGCCGTGTCGGGGATCACGAGCCCCGACGCGGTGGTGGTCTCGGCCTCAAGCGGCTGGACGACGATGCGGTCCTCGAGCGGCTTGAGAACAACCTTGGTGGCGGTCGTCACGATCTGACCTCCCCTTCGATGGTCCTCGGCCGGCCGCACACGGGGCCGGCCGCACATGTGACAGAAGAGGCGACCCTGGACCGGCCTGTCGTCGCGGGTGCCAGACCGACCTTTGTCGCTGATTGGCACTCTCCGGTGTCGAGTGCCAGTCAGTGACATTATGCCGTACCCCCACCCTCGTCAACACGGGCGTCCGGTGCCGGGCTCGATACGTTCGGACGGTGGACGTGGCGGGGTTCGAGGAGTTGCTGGGGCCGCTCGGGCAGGCGGTGCTCGCCGAGGCCGCGGGGGCGGACGTCGGGGAGGCGGAGCTGCTGCGGACGGCGTCGCGGCTGCGGGAGCGGTATCCCCACGGGCCGGTGGCGGCGGCGCTGACGCAGGTGCGGCTGCGGGAGCGGGCGCGGGAGAAGTTCGGGGACGACGCCGCGCGCATGTACTTCACGCAGGCGGGCCTGGAGCAGGCGACACGCCGGTGCGTCGCCGAGTACCGGGCGGCGCGGTTCGCGGAGGTTTTGCCTCCCGGCGGGCGAGTCCTGGAACCCGGCTGCGGGATCGGGGCCGACCTGGTCGCGCGGGCGCGGGCCGGGTGCCCCGGTGAGGGCGTGGAGCGGGATCCGCTCACGGCGGCGGTGGCGCGGGCCAACGTCCGGGCGCTCGGGCTGGCGGACCTGGCGTCCGTCCGGGTGGGCGACGCGGCGGACACGGACCCCGCCGGGTTCGCCGCGGTGTTCGCCGACCCGGGGCGGCGGACGGCGCGCGGCCGGGTCTTCGATCCGCGGTCCTACGAGCCGCCGCTGGACGTGGTGCTGGACCTGGCGGCCCGGGTCCCGGCCGCGTGCGTCAAGGTGGCGCCCGGCATCCCGCACGAGGCCGTCCCGGCGGGCGCGGAGGCCGAGTGGATCTCCGTGGCCGGGGAGGTCAAGGAGGCCGCGCTGTGGCTGGGCGCGTTCGCGCGGCACGAGCCCGTGCCGGGCGAGCGGTTCCGGCGGCGCGCGACGCTGCTCGACGGGCGCGGCCGGGTCCGGTCGCTGGTCCCGGACCCGGCGCTGGGCGCCCCGCCGGTGGGACCGTGGGGCCGCTACCTGTACGAGCCGGACGGCGCGGTGATCCGGGCGCACCTGGTCGCCGAGGTGGCCGCGGCGGTCGGCGGGCGGCTGGCCGACGCGCACATCGCCTACGTCACCGGGGACGCCCCGGTCGGCACGCCGTTCGCCGCCGCGTACGAGATCGACGCGGTGCTGCCGTTCTCCCTCAAGCGGTTGCGGGCGGAACTGCGGCGGCGCGAGGTCGGGGTGCTCACCATCAAGAAACGCGGCTCGGCGGTGGACGTGGAGCGCCTCCGCCGGGACCTCGGCTTCGCGGGCCGGGGACGGCGGCGCGGGGACGCGGAACTCACCGTCGTCCTCACCCGCGTCGGCGATGACCCGGTGGCGCTGCTGGCCCGGCCGAAAGATCTCCCGACCCCGGAAGAACGCCAAAGCGACCCCAGCGACGCGTCATGAGCGGGTAAAGTTCGGTGAGACTCACCTACCGCCGGGCGCCACATTTTCCGGGTCCGCCAAAAGACGGGCGCGGCACCGGAAAGCCCGGCGCGGCCCGCGCCGCTCCCCCGCCGGCGGCGCGCAAAGGGCACCGGCCCGGCGAAATGGGGCGCCCCGCGGCGCGCCAACTGAGCGCATCGGGCCGCAAGGCGGCCATTCGGCGCGTCCGGGTCGCCGCCGCCGCTTGCGGGCAACAGGCACAATCAGCAGAAGTGTAAGTTTCCCTGCTCCGCCCAATTCGGATGTGCCGTAGCCACTACAGTTGCACCCTCAGATTCAATGCCGCGCGCATTTGCACGACTGGGGCGGCACACGAAGGAGCATCGGGTGGAAAAGAATCACAACTTCCTGCAGACGGGAGGTCAACCGGTCTCGGACCGGATGCGGGAGTTGCTCGCCCGGGCGGCGCAGGACCATGTGTTCGAGCAGCGATCGCAGGGTCAGGTCCTGGACGAGCTCCGCCAGCGCCTGGAAGGCATGGAGTGGCTGCTGCGCGAGGTCAGGGAGCGCGAGCTGAGCGGCCTGACCGGGCAGCTCGACGGCGTGCGGGGCCAGGTCGACGGGCTGGCGGCCAACCCGCCGCAGTGGGCCGAGGGGCTCGCCGCCCACATCGACGCCGTGGCCGAACGGGTCAAGCCGGTCGCCGAGCTGCCCGCGCTGTGGGCCGACGTCGGCGTCATGGCCGAGCACGTGGACGAGGGGCTGTCCCGCATCCAGGTGATGATGGACAGCACCCAGCACATCACCGAGACCACCCAGCAGTCGGCGCAGCGCCTGGACGAGATGTCCCGCCGCCTGGACAAGCTCCAGGGGAGCATGGAGGCCGCCTCCGTCCGCTTCAACCGGCTCGACAAGGCACTGGCCGAGCTGGGCCACCGCGGCGAGAAGCTGGAGCACTCCCTCCAGCAGATCACCGCGCGGGTGGACCGGTCGTTCGCCGAGACCGCCGAGCGGGTGGAGAGCGGCCTGGACGCGGTCAACGGCCGGGTGGAGGGCATCGGCGGGCGGCTGGACGGGCTGGACGGCCGCCTGGAGGGGGTCGTCGGCCGGCTGGAGGGCGTGGACGACCGGTTCGAGTCGCTGTACGAGCGGATCGGCCAGCTGCCCGCCGTCCTGGAGATGGCCGAGGTGCACCGGCGGCTGACCGAGCTGGCACAGCGGCCGGTGCTCGACCAGACCCACCGCTTCGACGCCCTGGAGAAGCGGCTGGACGACGCGGTGGACCCGCTGGTCGAGGAGCTGCGGGCGCGGCCGGACCGCGAGGAGGTCAAGGAGGCGATGTCGATCATCGCCGACGCGGCCTCCAGCGACGTCGCCAAGCGGATGGAGGAGTTCTCCCGCCGCTTCGAGACGGTCAACGACGAGGCGCGCCGCCGGATCGAGGGCATCCACCAGGAGGTCACCCGGCGGGTGGACTCGGCGCTGGAGGAGTTCACCGCCCAGGTCGACATCGTCTCCCGTCGTGTGGAGTCGGTGCACGAGGACGTGACCAAGCAGGTGGAGTCGGTGCACACCGAGGTGAGCAAGCAGGTGAACGGGGTCCACGACGACGTGACCCGGCGGATGGACGGCATCCGGGACGACGTCTCCCGGCAGGTCGGCGGCGTGGTGCAGGGCGCGCACGAGGAGTTCGCGCGCCAGGTCGACGTGGTCCACCAGGAGTTCGCCCGGCGCACCGACGGGGTCGCCCTGGAGCTGGGCAAGCGGTTCGACGGGGTGCGCGACGAGGTGGGCCGCAAGGTCGACCACGTGCACGAGGACGTCGCCAAGCAGGTCAGCGCGGTGCACGAGGACGTGCTGCGGCGGCTGTCCACGCTGGAGGAGACGATGCTCGCGCTGGCCGAGGCGCTGCTGCGGCCACGCCGCGAGGGCAAGGACTGACACCGTTCCCCGAGGGCGGTCCCCCGCCCCGACGGCCGCGGCCCCGGTGGGGCGCCGCGGCCGTGCCGTCCGCGCGCGATGCCCGGATTCGTGGCGGCACGGGCCGGTCGGGGAGGCGAGGACCGGTTCCGGAACACCTCGATGACGTGCGTATCGCTACGTTCCGTCTTCGCAAAATCACTCCCAATACCGTTCGGAATCCGTTTTGATGGACCTCGTGACCCGATCCCAGGCATCCGCGTCGCCGGTGACGGCGCCGTCCCTCGACGGCGCCACCGTGCGCTGGGTCGAGCAGTGCCTCGGCCCGGGCGCCGTGGTCAAGCTGGTCCGGCCGCTGGGCGGCGGCGTCGCGCACGTCAACCACTCGCTGGTGGTGGAGACCGGGTCGGGCACCACCCTGCGGCTGGTGCTGCGCCGGTGGGCCGGCCGCGGGCGGGCCCTCAGCGAGGCCGAGTTCTCCCCCGAACGCGAGATCGCCGCGCTGGCGCTGCTGGCGGGCTGCCGGCTGCCGACCCCCGAGCTGGTGGCGGCCGACCCCGCGGGGGCCTACTGCGGCGTCCCGGCGCTGCTCATCACCCGGCTGATCGGTCACCCGCCGCGCCCCGGGCCCGGCGACCTCCCCGAGTACCTCATCCAGCTCGCCGCCGCGCTGCTGGACGTCCACGCCCTGCACGGCGCCGCCACGATGCCGCCGTACGTGCCCCGCAACCGGCTGGACGTTCGGGTCCCGCCCCGCCACGCGACGCGTCCCGAGCTGTGGGAACGGGCCTTCGACCTGGCGGCGCGCCCGGCCCCGGAGGCCGTCCCCCGGTTCGTGCACCGCGACTACCACCCCGACAACACCCTGTGGTCGTACGGGCGGCTCACCGGCATCGTCGACTGGTCCAGCGCCTCCTACGGGCCGCCCGCCGTGGACATCGCGCAGATGCGGTGGAGCCTGGCGCTGCGGTACGGCCCCGCCGCCGCCGACCGTTTCACGGCGTCGTTCGACCAGGTCTCCGGCGGCTACGAGCACGACCCGTACTGGGACCTGCGCAGCGTGCTGGACCTGCTGCCCGAGAACGGCGACCACGCGATCGACGAGGCCCACGTCCCCCTGCTGGAGGACCACCTCGCCGCCGCCCTGTCGCGTCTGGGCGCCCGGCGCTGACGGCCGGGCCCGCCCGGCGCCTCAGAGCCGGACGGTGGTGATCGGCAGGGCGGAGTCGGCGGGCAGGTCCAGCTCGGAGGGGGCGGTGCCCGCGGCGACCAGCTCGGCGCCCAGCGCGGCGACCATCGCGCCGTTGTCGGTGCACAGCTTGGGACGCGGCACCCGCAGGCGGACCCCGGCGGCCTCGCAGCGTTCGGCGGCCAGGGCGCGCAGCCGGGAGTTGGCGGCCACGCCCCCGCCGATCAGCAGGTCCTTCACCCCGTGCTCACGGCAGGCGGCCAGCGCCTTGCGGGTGAGCACGTCCACCACGGCCTCCTGGAAGGACGCGGCGACGTCGGCGACCGGGACCGTCTCGCCGGACCGCTCCCGGGCCTCCACCCAGCGCGCCACCGCCGTCTTCAGCCCGGAGAACGAGAAGTCGTAGGTGCCGTCGTCGTACTTGCCGCGCGGGAACGCGATCGCGTCCGGCGCGCCCTCCCGGGCCATCCGGTCGATCACCGGGCCGCCGGGGAAGCCCAGCCCCAGCACCCGGGCGATCTTGTCGAACGCCTCGCCGGCCGCGTCGTCCACCGTCGCCCCCAGCGGGCGCACGTCGGTGGCCACGTCGGGGACCAGCAGCAGCGACGAGTGCCCGCCCGACACCAGCATCGCCACGCACGGCCGGGGCAGCGGGCCGTGTTCGAGCTGGTCGACGGCCACGTGCGCGGCCAGGTGGTTGACCCCGTACAGCGGCTTGCCGAGGGCCAGCGCGTACGCCTTGGCGGCGGCCACCCCCACCAGCAGGGCGCCCGCCAGGCCCGGCCCGGCGGTCACCGCGATGGCGTCGACGTCGTCGAACGCCACCCCGGCCTCCAGCAAAGCGCGTTCCACGGTGGGGCCCATGGCCTCCAGGTGGGCGCGGGAGGCCACCTCGGGCACCACGCCGCCGAACCGGGCGTGCTCGTCCACGCTGGAGGCGATGGCGTCGGCCAGCAGCGTGGTGCCGCGGACGATGCCGACCCCCGTCTCGTCACAGGACGTCTCGATCCCCAGGACCAGGGGCTCGGAGTCACGGATCACTGGTCGTTCCCCCTCACGAAGCCCGCCGGGCGACGGCCGCCGGCGGTGCGGCGCATCACGATCGCGTCCGTCCCGGACGGCTGGTAGTAGCGCCTGCGCAGGCCGATCCGCTCGAAGCCGTACCGCTCGTACAGGGCGCGGGCGGTGTCGTTGTCGGCGCGGACCTCCAGGAAGACCTCCGCGCACCCGCGCCGCCCGGCCTCGTCGAGCAGCGCGGTCAGCAGCGCGGCGCCCAGGCCGCGGCCCCGCCGGTCGGCGCGGACGGCGATGGTCTGCACGTCGGCCTGGCCGCCCGCCGCCGACAGCCCGGCGTACCCGACGATCGCGCCGGACGGCTCCTCGGCGACCACGTAGTGCCGGGTGCCCGGCTGGGCGGCCAGCTCGCCGCGCAGCATGTCCTCGCTCCAGGCGTCCTCGGGGAACGTGGCGTTCTCCAGGGCCATCACGGCGGGCACGTCGTCGCCGGTCATCACCCGCAGCACGGCGGTCACCGCTGGCTCACCTTCTTGCGCGGCCCCGGTGCCCTGGCGTCGGGACGGCGCAGGTACAGCGGCTCGGGCGGCAGCAGCGGCAGCCCGTCCGCCCCGGCCAGCCGGGTCACCGCCAGCTCGGCCAGCGCCGCCGCCGACGGCAGCAGCGGGGCCGGGTCTCCGGAGACGCCCAGCTCACGCGGGTACAGCGCGGCGCCCTCCCCGATCACCGGCAGCGCGCCCGGCGGCAGGCCCAGCTCGGCGAACACCTCACCCGGGGGGCTCACCGCCGGGTCGGTGACCCGGGACCGCGCCGAGTCGTACCGGGCCCAGTAGACCTCCTTGCGGCGCGCGTCGGTCGCCACCACGAACGGCTCGTCCCGGCCGGACGCCCAGGCGACCGCGTCCAGCGAGCACACGCCGTGCACCGGGATCTTCAGCGCCTCACCGAGGGCCCGCGCGGTCATCAGCCCCACCCGCAGGCCCGTGTACGGGCCGGGCCCCACCCCGACGGCCACGGCGCTCAGGTCGGCGGGCACGGCGCCCGCCTCGGCGAGCACCCCCGCGATGGCCGGGGTCAGCACCTCGCCGTGACGGCGCGCGTTCACCGTCTCGTCGACGGCACGGGCCCGGACGCCCTCGCCGGGGACCCACTCGAACAGGGCGACGGTGACCGCCGCGGTCGCGGTGTCGAAAGCCAGAACCAGCACGGCTTCCCAGCGTAGTGCAGCCGGGGGCCGCGCCGGGCTGGGTCAGTTCCCCGAGGCCAGGGCGGTGACCGCCTCCTTGGCGGCGGCGACCGCCCCGTCGAGGGCCGCGTCGGCGGTCAGCTCCTCGTCGCCGTCGGTGCCGGAGTAGTGGACGGTGACCAGCACGTTCCCGGCGCGGACGTTGACCGTGGCCTCACCGGAGTTCTGCTGGTCGTCGAGCGCGTACACGCCGTACGCCTCGTCGCCCAGCCCCTCGACGGTGCGCTTGTCGGTGACCTCCTGGCCGGTCAGCAGCGCCTTGCCGGACTCGTCGGCCTCCCGCTCGGAGCGGAACGTCCGGGACGCCACGTCGGCGGCGGGCACGCCCCCGGACCCGGCGATGGCCCGCAGCTCCACGGTCAGCACCCGCTTGCGCTTGCCCGTGTACGCGCCCCACACGCACTGGTTCTGCCGGTCGCTGGCCTGGTAGGTGTCGGACGGGGTGCGGTCGGCGTCGGGGGCCAGTTCCCCGGCGAGGTCGTCGCTCACCGTCTGGCAGGCGTCGGGCACCACGGTGCGCTCCCCGGCCGGCACGGAGCCGCCGGTGTCGCTGGCGGCGCCGCTGTTGGCGAGGTCGTCGGTCCCGCCGCTGCCCCCGCCGGTCGCGCCGAGGATCACGAAGACGGCCAGGATGCACGCGGCGACCCCGGCGACCGCGCCCAGCAGCACGGCGGTCAGCCGGCGGCGCGGCGAGCGCCGCCGCACGATGCGGTGGCTGCCGCTGCCGCGCGGGTAGGCCCCGCTCCCCCCGTCGCGGTACGGGCCGGAGCCCTCCCGCCCACGGCCGTATCCGCCGCCGGCCCCGCGATAACCGCTGCCCGCGGCGCGGTGGCCCCCGCTTCGATGGCTTCCACTCACCGGTTACTCACCCCTGGCTCGATATCTGTCACGAAGGTGAGGTTCGTTCCGGCAAAGAGTAAGGCATATCACGCCAAACCTGTTCACCGGGATGCACAGAAAAACGAGCGGTTCTTTGGGGATCAGCCCAGCGCCTCGGCCAGACCGGCCCAGCGGACCCCGATACCGGTGACCTTTACGGTGCGTTCTTCGGTGTCCGCATCACCGCGAAAGATCACCAGTTCGAGGCGATCCTCGGAAAGATCCTCCGCCAGGCCCTCGCCCCATTCCACCACCGTCACCGACTCGGCCAGCGAGGTGTCCAGGTCCAGGTCGTCCAGCTCGGCGAAACCGCCCAGCCGGTAGGCGTCCACGTGCACCAGGGCGGGCCCGTCGCCCAGCGCCGGATGCACCCGGGCGATCACGAACGTCGGGGAGGTGATCGGCCCGCGCACCTTGAGCCCCTCGCCGAGGCCCTGGGTGAGCGTGGTCTTGCCCGCCCCGAGGTCGCCGGACAGCACCAGCAGGTCACCGGCCCGCAGCAGCGCCGCCAGCCGCACCCCCAGCTCCCGCATGTCCCCGGCCGTCGGCACGGACAGGGTCACGGTGTCGGTCATGCGCGTCCCCCGCTCACCCGGCACGCGCCCACCGCGCGCGCCCGCGTCGTCATGGTCTGGTCCGTACGTGCCGTCCGCCGGCCCGGGGCGTTCACGCGGTGCGCTCCTCGGCGACGGGACGGACGCGGTCGAGCAGGCGGCGGATGCCGCCGGTGACGACGCCGGGGTGCTCCAGGGGGAGGACGTGACCGGCCTCGTCGATCTCGACCAGCTCGGCGTGGGGCAGCGCCTCGGCCAGGCGGCGGCCGTGCGCGGCGGGCGTCAGCCGGTCGCGGCCCGCCGCCATCACCAGCGCGGGCACCCGGGCCAGGGCGGCGACCGCCGTCTCCTTGTCGTGGGACATCAGCGACGGGTAGAACTCGGCGATCACGTCGATCGGGGTGGCCCGGATCATCTGCTCCAGGAAGTCCACCACCGACGGGCTCACCTGGCGGTCCGCGAACGCCATCCGCCGGGTCACCACGAACGCCACGTCGGCCCCCAGCGCCCGGCCCCGCTCGACCAGCCCCGGACGGCTGCCCAGCCCCCGGATCACGCCGGGCGCCAAGGGCTGCACCAGCCGGGCCACCGCCATCGGCAGGCCCAGGGTCATCTCCGCCAGCCGCCCGCCGGAGGTGTTGACCAGCGCCACGCCCACCACCCGGTCGCCGAACAGCTCGGGGTGCCGGTCGGCCAGCGCCATGATCGACATGCCGCCCATCGAGTGCCCCACCAGCACCACCCGGTCGTCCGGGCCGGTCGTCGCCCGCAGCACCGCCGCCAGGTCCGCGCCGGTCTGGTCGATGGTCGCGTGCGTGGGGCGGCTGCGCCCGGACCGGCCGTGGCTGCGCTGGTCCCAGAACACCATCCGCAGCGGGCCGCCGCTCCTGGGCACGTCCCGGCGCTGGTAGTGCCAGGCGTCCTGGTTGAGGCAGTAGCCGTGGCAGAACACCACCGTCGTCGCGGGCCCCTCCCCGGGACGTTCGTCGATCTCCACGTGCAGCGGCAGGCCGTCGTCGGCGAGCACGGTGAGCGCCCGGCCGCGCAGCGTGCCGAACGGCTCGCCCGCCTCGGGGTCGGGCCGGAACCGCTGGCGGCCCACGACGAACCGGCGGACGCCCACGGCCACGCCGACCCCCGCGGCGCCCAGCCCCGCCGCCGCCCCGGCGATGCCGAGCCGGCGCCTGTTCCTGCTATCCATCC
>DATADI010000250.1:0-7615 GCA_036258615.1 Thermomonospora sp.
TGCTGTGGATCACGTTGCCGGTGTACGTGCCGTACGTGTTCGCGTTCGGCACGCGGGCGCGGCTCGCGCGGGCGCTGGAACTGGACGACGACCACGGGCTCGGCGGGTACATCGAGGGCTTCGACGAGTGGGAGGAGGTCCTCGTCGACCAGCGTGACCGGCTGCTCATCGAGGAGTTGAGCGCGATCCACGAGGAGCACCACGCGGAGCCCCTCACGGTGGGCGTCGTGTACGGGGCGCAGCACATGATCGCCGTGGTCCACGTCATGTCGGCGCGGTTCGGCTACGTGCCCCGGGCCGCCCGGTGGGTGACCGTCTTCGACATCTGACGGGATCTGAGAGCGACGCGACCGGGCGGGCGTGCCGTGGAGGGCGGGCGACCTGGGACAATCTGTTTGTGATTGAGCGGTACACCCTTCCGGAGATGGGGCGCGTCTGGAGTGACGCGCACAAGTACGAGCTGTGGTGCCGGGTGGAGACCCTCGTGGTCGAGGCCCACGCCGAGGCGGGGACGATCCCCGCCGAGGTGGTGGAGCCCATCCGCAAGGCGCCGCCGCCCACCCCGGAGCGGGTGCACGAGATCGAGGCGGTCACCCAGCACGACGTGATCGCGTTCCTGTCGGCGTGGGCGGACAACACCGAGCCCCGTGACGCGGCGGCGTACGTGCACTTCGGGATGACCTCCTCCGACCTGCTCGACACGGCGCTGGCCGTGCAGCTCGTCGAGGCCACCGACATCCTGCTGGAGAAGGCCGACCGGCTGGTGGCGGTGCTGCGCGACCACGCGCTGGAGCACAAGGCC
The DNA here is from genome assembly GCA_036258615.1 of Thermomonospora sp. Lineage (GTDB taxonomy): Bacteria > Actinomycetota > Actinomycetes > Streptosporangiales > Streptosporangiaceae > Thermomonospora. Next base: position 803 of record DATADI010000250.1, read on the forward strand.
ACCCTGCGCGTCGGCCGCACGCACGGCATCCACGGTGAGCCGGACGTGTGGGGCCACCGGGTGGCCGACTTCGCGTTCGCCATGGCCCGTTCCAGGGACCGGCTCCGCAGGGCGCGGGAGGCCGTGGGGGTCATGGCGATCTCCGGGGCCGTCGGGACGTACTCCAACATCGACCCGGCCATCGAGCGGTACGTGGCCGCCAAGCTGGGGCTCCAGCCGGCGGACGTGTCCACCCAGGTCGTGATCCGCGACGGGATCAGCGAGTGGGTGTCCACGCTGGCGATCATGGCGACGGTGTGCGAGGCCATCGCGCTGGAGGTGCGGCACGGCCAGCGCACCGAGGTGAGGGAGCTGTGGGAGCCGTTCGGCAAGGGCCAGAAGGGCTCCTCGGCCATGCCGCACAAGAAGAACCCCATCCTCTCGGAGCGGCTGGCCGGGATGGCGCGGATCGTGCGGGCCCAGATCGTCCCGGTGATGGAGGGCATCCCGCTGTGGCACGAGCGGGACATCTCCCACTCCTCCACCGAGCGGATCGCACTGCCGGACGCCTCGATCGCCCTCGACTACATGCTGAACCTCACGATCCGGCTGATGTCCGGCCTGGTGGTGGACGAGGCACGGATGCGGGCGAACCTCGACTCCACCGGCGGCCTCATCTACACCTCCACGGTGCTGCTGGAACTGGTCGAAATGGGCATGTCCCGTGACGACGAGGCGTACCCGCTGGTCCAGAAGGCGGCGATGGAGACCTGGGAGACCGGCGTGCCGTTCCGCGAGACGCTGCGCACGCGCGCGGCCGAGGCGGGGCTGACGCTGGACGAGGCGCGGCTGGACGAGGTGTGCCGTCCCGAGCGGTTCGTGGAGCGGCTCGGGCCCGTCTTCGAGCGACTGGCCGCCTTGACATGAGCACCGCGGCGCTGACCGGCCTGACCGTCTACCCCCTCAAGGGCGGGCGGGGCACGGCGCTGACCGCGGCCGAGCTGGGCCCCAGGGGCCTGCGGTACGACCGGGAGTTCATGCTGGTCACCCCGGAGGGCCGGTTCCTGTCCCAGCGCGACTACGGCCGGATGGCGCTGCTGCGTCCCGCGTACGACGGCGAGGTCCTCACCGTACGGGCGGAGGGCGAAACGCTCACCCACAAGGCCGTCGAGGACGGGCCCGTACGGGAGGTCGTCGTCCACCGTACGTACTGCGAGGGCGTCGACCAGGGCGATGAGGCGGCGAGGTGGTTCACCGAGTTCCTGGGCACCGAGTGCCGTCTCGTACGGTTCACCGGGCACCGGCCCACCAGCCGGGGCGGCGGTGAGGTCGCGTTCGCCGACGCGTACCCGCTGTTGCTGATTTCGGAAGAGTCACTGGCCGACCTGAACGGGCGGCTGGACGAGCCGCTGCCGATGAACCGGTTCCGGCCCAACCTGGTGGTGGCGGGCCTCGGCGCGTTCGGTGAGGACCGGGCGAAGCTGCTGCGCATCGGCGAGACGACGATCGAGCTGGTCAAGGCATGCGCGCGGTGCATCGTGACGACCACCGACCAGGAGACCGGCGAGCGCGGCCGGGAGCCGCTGCGCACCCTGGCGGCGTACCGGACCATCGACCGGGGCATCCGCTTCGGCCAGAACGGGGTGCCCCGCACCACCGGCACCCTGCGGCTCGGCGACCCCGTGGAAGTCCTGGAGGAACGGTGAAGCACCTGCACAGCGGCAAGGTCCGGGACCTGTACGAGCTGCCGGGCGGCGAGCTGCTCATGGTGGCGCGCGACACGATCTCGGCGTACGACCACGTGCTGGAGACCCCGATCCCCGACAAGGGGCGGATCCTGACCCAGCTGTCCCTGTGGTGGTTCGAGCGGCTGGCGGACGTGCTGCCCAACCACGTGATCTCCACCGACCTGCCGGACGGCGCACCGGCGGAGTGGGCGGGCCGGGCGGTGGTGGTGCGCAGGCTGGAGATGGTGCCGGTCGAGTGCGTGGCCCGCGGCTACCTCACCGGCTCGGGCCTGAAGGACTACGCCCGCAGCGGGTCGGTGTGCGGCGTCCCGTTGCCGGAGGGCCTGGTGGACGGGTCGCGGCTGCCCGAGCCGATCTTCACCCCGACCACCAAGGCCGCGGTCGGCGAGCACGACGAGCCGATGACGTACGCCGAGGTGGAGGCCACGGTCGGGCCGCAGGTCGCGGCGCGGCTGCGGGAGCTGACCGTGGAGGTCTACCGGCGCGGCGCCGAGCTGGCCGCCGAGCGGGGGATCATCGTGGCCGACACCAAGATCGAGCTGGGCTGGTCGCCGGAGGGCGGGCTGGTGCTGGCCGACGAGGTGCTGACGCCGGACTCGTCCCGGTTCTGGCCCGCCGGCGAGTGGCGGCCGGGGCGTCCGCAGCCGTCGTTCGACAAGCAGTTCGTCCGCGACTGGCTGGTGTCGCCGGAGGCGGGCTGGGACCGCGCCGCCGGAGGGCCGCCCCCGCCGCTGCCCCCGGAGATCGTCGAGCGCACCCGCGCCAAGTACGTCGAGGCGTACGAGAGGCTGACGGGGAGCGCGTTCGTCTGATCAGGCGTAACTTGGATGTACTCGTTGACCATGGTCCTGGTTTGGCGCATGCGACACGGGTCACACAAGGAGGGCGAGAAGGCATGAACCTTCCGGAGCGTTCCGAGATCTAAGAACAGTGACGGGGCGGCTCCCCCAAAGGGGGGCGCAACGGGCATCCGGACCGTCCGCACGGTGGTTTACTGAGGAGCGCCCAGGCGGCGGCGTGCCGGGCACTCGTGACCCGCCGACGGACGAGCGGGCCGCCGGCAACTCAACACCCGCATCCCGAAGGAGCTAAGGCGTAATGAGCATGGGCCACGAGGTTCGTTACCGTGTGCGCGGCGGTCGCACGCTGCAGGGCACCGTCTTCATCCAGGGCGCCAAGAACGCCGTGCTGCCGATGATCGGCGCGTCGCTGATGGCGGCCAAGGGGCGCACGGTGCTCCGGAACGTTCCCATCATCGAGGACGTCCGGCGCGCGGTGGAGCTGGCCCAGGCCGTCGGCGCCAAGGCGGAGCTGCACGAGGCCGAGCGCACGCTGGTGATCGACGCCTCCACCCTCACCAGCCCGGTGCTGCCCGCCGAGATCGCCTCCCGGTTCCGCGGGTCGTTCCTGTTCGTCCCGGCGCTGCTGCACCGCCTCGGCGAGGCGGTCATCGAGGGCGTCGGCGGCTGCAACCTCGGCAGCCGCAACCTGGACTTCCACTACAACGGCTTCAAGCGGATGGGCGCCACGGTCACCGAGCAGGTGGGCGACGACGGCGACGGGGTCATCCACATCAAGGCCGGCGACCTGCGCGGCGCCACCCTGTACTGCGACACGCCCTCGCACACCGGCACCGAGAACCTGGTGATGGCCGGGGCGCTGGCCAACGGCACGACGCTGATCAAGAACTGCGCGCTGGAGCCCGAGGTCCTCGACAACATCGAGTTCCTCCAGCGGATGGGCGCGAACATCACCGGCGGCGGCACCGGGTTCATCACCGTCGAGGGCGTGGACGAGCTGACCGCCGTCGAGCACACCGTGATGCCGGACCGGATCGACGCCGGGGTCTTCGTGATGGCCGCCGCCATCACCGGCAGCGAGGTCAGCCTGGTCGGGGCGTCCCTGGAGCACCTGGGGGTCGCCGCCGACAAGCTGGAGCAGATGGGCGTGGAGTTCCACCAGGAGGGCGCGGTCCTGCAGGTCCGCCGGGAGCGCCCGCTGCGCCCGATCAACGTGATCACCGACGAGTACCCGGGCTTCGCCACCGACCTGCAGTCCCCGATCATGGCGGTGTCCTGCCTGGCCGACGGCCCCAGCTACATCTACGAGCGGATCTTCGACGGCCGGTTCGGGCTGGTCACCGAGCTGACCAAGATGGGCGCCAACATCGAGGTCGAGGGCAACCGGGCCAAGGTGTTCGGGCCGACCCCGCTGCGCGGCGCCGAGGTCGTGGCGCACGACCTGCGCACCGGCAGCGCACTGGTGCTGGCCGGGCTGAGCGCCGAGGGGGAGACGACGATCACCCAGGCGTACTACCTCGACCGCGGGCACGCCCACATCGCCGAGCGGCTGTCGCAGCTCGGCGCCGACATCGTCCGCGAGGTCTCCTGACCGCCGCCTGACCGTATCCTGACCGGCCGGACCAACGCTGGTCGGCGACCGTACGACCCCCTGACCCGGCCGCTGACCGTCCACTGACACCGCCACGGCCCCTGTCATCGCCCGAAAGGGCCCATGACAGGGGCCTTCGTCGTGGTCGGGGCTTGACCGGGCAACTTCGGACATCCGTAGATACCGGATCATGCCTGTCCGTATGGTGACAAATTACTGGCTGCGGGGTCGCGTAGGTTACTTTTTCGCCGCACTCTTGATTCGATTTCGCGTCTGGGCGTCACACTTCGTCGCCCTGACCCGATCTGCCCAATGAGGAACGAATCGCGGGAACTGCGGTGCTGGGCCAGAAGGCAGGGGCGACTAGCCATGAGTCGATCGTTGAGCGGAAGACGCGCAGGGGCGCGCGACCGCGCAGGGGCACCACCCACACGGGGGGGATGCCCATGACCGCCGCGAGGTCGGGAGGGGCCGCACCGGATCTGACGATCGGGGTGGTGGGCCCGCATGATCTGGTGGAACGCGTGATGCTGATGGGACACGGGCCCACCCCCGTGCCCAGCCGGCTCGTCGCGGCGGCCTACCGGGACGAACAGGAGGCCGCCGACAAGGTGATGCGGCTGGGGTCGGGCGTGGACGTGTGCCTGTTCGCCAGCCCCGTGCCGTACGACTTCGCCCGCAAGGCCGGAGTCCTGACGATGCCGGCCACGTACGTGCCGCTGAACGGGGCGGCGCTCCAGGGGGCGCTGCTGCGGGCGGCGCTCGACGAGCGCTTCGACCCGTCCAGGGTGAGCATCGACGTGCTCGGCCGGGCCGAGGTCGAGGAGGCGTACGGCGAGATCAACCTGGGTACCGAGCACGTCCATCTGCGCGAGGAGGCCGCCGGGCCGGGCACGCTGGCGGCCTTCCACGAGCGGCTGTGGCGGCGCGGCGCCACCACCGTGGCGCTGACCTGCGTGCACGCCACCGCCGAGCGGATGGAGATGGCCGGGGTGCCGACCATCCGGGTCCGGCCCACCGGCGCGGCCATCCGCAGCTCGCTGCAGACGGCGGCGCTGCTGGGCGCGCACCACCGGCTGGAGGAGTCGCAGCTGGTGGTGGTGCTGGTGGACGTCCCCACGCTGCGGGAGAGCCCGCGGCGGGTGACGCCGCGCTACTGGCGCGACGAGCTGAAGCTGGCGCTGCACCGGGTGCTGCTCCAGGAGGCGCACCGGATGAACGCCTCGGTGTGGCCGCTGGACGACCACAGCTACCTGGTCACCGCCACCCGGGGCTCGGTCGCGGGCTCCACCGAGGGCTTCCGGACGCCCCCGTTCGTCGAGCGGGTGCGTGAGGAGCTGGGGCTGGCCATCGAGGTCGGCATCGGCATGGGCCGCACGGCGCACGAGGCCGAGACGCACGCCCGTGCCGCGCTGGCGCGCTCGCAGACCTCCCAGCGGGCCCAGGGCTTCGCGCTCGACCGGGACGGCCGGGCGCTGGTGCCCGCGCCGCGCACGCCGCCGCGTCCGCAGCCGCAGCCCAAGCCCAAGGGCCTGGAGATCCTGGCCCGGCTGGCCGACAAGCTCGACCAGGAGGGCGCCGGGCGCGGCCAGGGCGGTCCCGGCGGTCCGGGCGGCGAGGCGCAGCCGCTGATCGTGGACGCCGAGAACGCGGGCCGGATGCTCGGGGTGACCCCGCGCACCGCCCGGCGGCTGCTGCGCACGCTGGTGGAGGAGGGCCTGGCCTGGCCGCTTCCGCCGAACCGGACGCCCCAGCCGGGTCGTCCGCGCCAGCTCTACCGGCTCATCGTCGAGAAGCTGGGGCCCAAGGCCACCACCTGACGGGCCGTTCACGGGCCGACCACGCCGGGCACCCCGCTCGCCCGGCCCCTGACGCCGGGCGTTCCCCCCGCTCGCCCGGCCTCACGTCACCGGGCGCTCCCCGCTCGCCCGGGGGCCCGGCCCGTCGCGCGCCGCGCGCGGAGATCGTCCCGTGGCAACCGCCGGGACGGATCGGGCGTCTGACCTATAGCGGTCGCCCCAGGTGATTCGGCGCGAACCGGTGGTCGGTAGTCTCGACCGCGCCGTACTGTCGCTTGTCGTACCGCCGAGGACGCGGTGGCCCCGATGGGCGGGGCCGGCCGGGGGCGGCACGGAGCGAAGGGTGTGATGTGAGCGGGGAATGGGCGGTTGCGGGGTATCGCCATGTCCGTGAACTCGGCCGGGGGCGGGCCGGAAGGGTCGTGCTCGCCGTCCGGGAGTCCACCGGCACCCCCGTCGCGATCCGGTACCTGCCTCCCCGCCCGGCCGCCGCGCCCGGCTTCGGGAGCGAGGCGCGGCGGATCGCCGCGATCGACGCGCCGGGGCTGGTCCGGCTCGAGGAGTTCGCCGAGTCCCCGCAGGGCGCCGCGCTGGTGTCCGAGCTGGTCAACGGGATCAGCCTGGAACGCCTGATCAGGGCCGAGGGCCGGCTCGCCGCCGAGGCCGCGCTGACCGTGCTGAAGGCGACGCTGCTGGCGCTGGGGGCCGCGCACCGCGCCGGGGTCGTGCACGGCGCGGTCGGTCCGGGCGACGTGCTGGTCGCCGGGGACGGGTCCAGCAAGCTCGCCGGGCTGGGCGTGGGAGCGTGGCCGGGGGCGCCGGGCGCCGCACCGGACGGCTACCGCGCCCCGGAGCTGTGGCGGGGCGAGCGCCCGGACACCGCGACCGACCTGTTC
>DATADI010000251.1:0-4739 GCA_036258615.1 Thermomonospora sp.
CGTGGGGCCAGATCGGTGTTGCGATCGTTCTCGTAGCTGGTCGCTCCGAGTCGGGTGCCGCGAAGTGCGCGCTCGGCCATCGTCACGTGCCTCCCAGACGGCTTGCGGTCTTATGTCGACCAACGCTGGATACCGTCACAAGATTCCCCGAACTCGTTGCGTTCAACCCCGGGGATGTGCACCCGCCCGTCCGATCACGGTGGGATCCCCGTGCGGCGGTGCCCGGCCCCGTGCCGGGGCGGTCTAGGCGCCGGGGCGCCGCCGGGTGGTGAGCACCTCGTCGATCAGGCCGTACTCCTTGGCCTCGGCGGCGGTCAGGAACCGGTCGCGTTCGATGTCGGCGCGGACCCGCTCCAGGTCGCGGCCGGTGTGCCGGGCGATGATCTCCTCCATCCGGGCCCGCATCCGCAGCACCTCGCGGGCCTGGATCTCCAGGTCGCTGGAGCTGCCGCGGGACGCGCCGGTCTCGGGCTGGTGCAGCAGGATCCGGGCGTTGGCCAGGGCGGCGCGGCGGCCGGGGGTCCCGGCGGCCAGCAGGATCGCCGCGGCGGAGGCGGCCTGCCCGATGCAGGTGGTCTCCACCTCGGGGCGGATGTACTGCATGGTGTCGTAGATCGCCATCATCGCCGTCAGCGAGCCGCCGGGGGAGTTGATGTAGAGCGCGACGGGCCGGTCGGGGTCCATGCCCTCCAGCGACAGCAGCTGCGACATGACGTCGTTGGCGGCGGTGTCGTCGACGGGGGTGCCCAGGAACACGATGCGGTCCTCGAACAGCTTGTTGTACGGGTTGCTCTCCTTGACCCCGGAGGTGGTGCGTTCGACGAACGACGGCACCAGGTGGCGGCCCTCGCCGCGTGGCCGCGTCATGAGCCCACCCGGTCGGTGGTGTCGATGACGTGGTCGACGAAGCCGTACTCGCGGGCCTGCTCGGCGGTGAACCAGCGGTCGCGGTCGGAGTCGGCCTCGATCTGCTCCAGGGGCCGGCCGGTGTGGAAGGCGGTCCGCTCGGCGAGGGTCCGCTTGAGGTACAGCGACTGCTCGGCCTGGATCCTGATGTCGGAGGCGGTGCCGCCGATGCCGCCGTGCGGCTGGTGCATCATCACCCGGGCGTGCCGCAGGGCGTACCGCTTGCCGGGGGCGCCGGCGCACAGCAGCGACTGGCCCATGGAGGCGGCCAGGCCGAGCGCGACGGTGGCGACGTCGTTGGGCAGGTACTGCATGATGTCGTAGATCGCCATCCCGGCGTCGACCACGCCGCCGGGGGAGTTGATGTACAGGGTGATGTCGCGTTCGGCGTCCTGGGCGGCCAGCAGCAGCAGCTGGGCGCAGACCCGGTTGGCGAGCTCGTCGTCGATCTCGGAGCCGATGAGCACGATCCGCTGGGCGAGCAGCCGCTGGAACACGTGCTCCTGCAGCAGCGGGGGGCCGTCGGTGACGGTGGCGCGGGCGCGGGGCGCGTAGGTCTCCGGCAGGCCTGCGTGCCGGGGGTGCTCCTGGGGCCGCGGATCGTGGCGGTACGGGTACGGCATGGTGATCCCTCCTCCTGAACTGTACGTACTGTACGTTTCAGGGTGCCCGGTGATCCAGGAGCCGGCACGCGGGTTCGCTATAGGATGAACGCCGTGGAGAAACCGGTGACGGAGGCGCGGGCGCAGTTCGCCGATCTGGTCAACCGGGTCGCCTACACCGGGGAGCCGGTGGTGCTGACCCGGCGCGGCCGGGTGATGGCCGCCCTGGTGTCGGCCGAGGACCTGGAGCTGCTGCGCCGGGTGAAGGCGGGGACGCTGGACCTCACCGACGCCTCACCGCCGCCCGCCCCGCACCGCCCCGAACGCCCGGCCGACCGGCAGCCGGCCCCGCCGGCGCCGCTGCGGATCGCCGCCGAGCTGCGCCGCGACCGCCCGCCGCCCGGCTTCAGCCGCTGACCAGGCCGTGACCAGGCTATGACCAGGCCGTCGGGGGCGGCCGGTCAGGCCGACACGCGGGGCCGCCACAGGCCGCGTCGTTCCATGACGTCGCGCAGCGCCGGCAGGTCGTCGGTCATGATGCCGTCCACGCCCAGGTCCAGCAGCCGTTCCATCTCGGCGGGCTGGTTGACCGTCCAGGCGTGCACCTTCAGGCCCAGGTCGTGGGCCTGCTCCAGGAACGCCTCGGTGACGAACGGGACCCGGCCGAGCCCGTAGGGCACCTGGGCGCAGGCCACGCCCGTGGCGGCCAGCCGCACCAGCTTGGCGGCGGGCCCCCCGTAGGAGCGGGCGCGCAGGGCCATGACGCCGCGCGGGCCGAGCGCGGTGCACACGTCCTTGTCGGTGAACAGCGGCAGCCGGGCGCGCAGCGCGGCCAGCCGCCGGGTGGAGAAGGAGGTGATGCACACCCGGTCCCAGGAGCGGGTGCGGTGCAGCGCGGCGGCCAGGGGCGCGATGGCGGGGGCGTCCTTGATGTCGATGTTGACGCGGACGTCCGGCCAGGTGCCCAGGATGTCCTCCAGCAGCGGGATGGGCTCCACGCCGCCGATGCGGGCCCGGGCGACCTGCGCGTAGGGCAGGCGGGCGATGGCGCCGCGCCGGTCGGTGACGCGGTCGAGGGTGCGGTCGTGGAAGGCGACCAGGACGCCGTCGGCGGTGGCGTGCACGTCGGTCTCCAGGTACCGGTAGCCGAGGTCGACGGCGCGCTGGAAGGCGGGCAGGGAGTTCTCCAGGCCGCCGCGCGCGCCGCCGCGGTGGGCGAACGGGATCGGCCCGGGATGGTCGAGGAAGGCGTACGTGGGCGGCACCTGAGCGAGTATGGCGCGTCGGGGCCGCGGACGCGATTCCGCCCCGCCCACCCCGGACCTTACTTTGTCAAGGCCGGGGGCGGGTCCAGTCACGTCGGCGGGCCTCGGCGAGGGCGACGGCGGTGGCGACGGCGACGTTGAGGGAGCCGACGCGGCCGATCTGGGGGATGTAGGCGACGGCGTCGACGGCGGCCAGCAGGGCGGGGGAGCAGCCGTGGTCCTCGCCGCCGACGGCGAGGCAGACGTCGCCGTCCAGGGGCGCCTCGTGCAGGGGGACGGCGTCGTGGGTGAGTTCGACGGCGATGACGCGGTAGCCGTCGGCGCGGGCGGCCTCGACGGCGTCGGCGGGTGCGGGCAGGTGTTCCCAGGGGACGAGGCGTTCGGTGCCCAGGGCGGTCTTGCCGACGCCGCGGTGGGTGGGGGAGGTGGCGTTGCCGGCGAGCCAGAGGTGGTCGACGCCGAACGCGGCGGCCGAGCGGAGGATGGAGCCGACGTTGAACGGCTGGGTGACGGACTCGGCGATGAGGGCCAGGCGTCCTTCGGTGCGGCGGCGCCAGTCGCGGTTGAGGCGTTTGACGTCGGTGGGGCGGAGCTGGCGGCGCCGTTCGGTGTGCGGCGCGGTCATGGTGCCTCCTGCGGTGCGCTGGGGGTGGGGCGGGCGGTGACGGCCAGGACGCGGTAGGCGGACCGGGAGGCGATCCGCCGGGTGGGGTGGCCCTGGTGTTCGAGCCAGCGGTGCAGGGAGTCCGAGCCGAGGTGCTTCTGCACGACCAGGTGGGCGGTGGCGCCGGGGGCGAGGCGGTCCAGCCAGGTGGTGAGCAGGGCGTGCAGGGCGGTCTTGCCGATGCGGATCGGGGGGTTGGACCACAGGGCGTCGAAGCGCAGCGCCGGGTCGACGTCCCCTGCCCGGAGGAACCTTACGTTGTCAAGGCCGGCGGTTTTGGCATTGCCTTCGGCCAGTTGGAGTGCTCGCTCGTTCACGTCCACCCCGAAAACAGTCGCCCGGGGGGCTCGGGTGGCCATGGTGAGGGCGATGGGGCCGTATCCGCAGCCGAGGTCCAGGAGGTGACCTTCGGGTGGGGGTGGGGGGACGGTCTCCAGGAGGATGCGGGTGCCGGGGTCGATGCGGTCGGGGGAGAACACGCCGCGGTCGGTGTCGAGCCGTAGGTGCAGGTCGGGCAGGACGAGGTCGACGGTGCGGCGTCGGCTGCCGGTTCCGGGTCGTTCGGCGAAGTAGTGCTCCCCCACGTCGGGTGACCGTATCAGCGTGGGGGCGGTGCCCGCGCCGCCGGTGGCCCCGATGCCCTGGGTGGTGTGGGCGGGTGCGGGTCAGGGGATGCGGGAGAACCACAGCAGGGAGGCTCCGGCGGCGGCGAGGGCGAACAGCAGGGCGATGCCGGTGAAGCGGGCGGCGATGTCGCGGTGTTCGGTGCGCCAGCCGAGGGAGGTGCCGATGTTGGCGTACACCTCCGAGAGCTGGTCGCCGTCGCTGGCCTCGTAGGCCTTGCCGTCGGTGCCCTGGGCCAGGCCGCTGAGGGTGACCTTGTTGACCTCGACGGGGGTGGTCTCGCCGTCGATCTCGACGGTGCCGTAGGGGGTGCCGAACGCGATGGTGGAGACGGGGACGCGGACGGCGCGGGCGGCGTCGATGGCCTCGGGGACGGACCGGCCGGTGGTGTTGTCGCCGTCGGACAGCAGGACGATGTGGGCGGGTGGGGGGCCCTGGCCGGCCTGGGTGTCGAAGGAGCGGATGGACTGCAGGCAGGTGAAGACGGCTTCGCCGATGGCGGTGCGCTTTTCGAGGGTGAGGCCGTCGATGGAGGTGATGGCGGCGGCGCGGTCGCCGTTGGGGGAGGCGATGACGTTGGCGCTGCCGGCGAACGCGATGACGCCGACGTTGAAGCGGGCGGGCAGGTCGGCGATGAACTTCTTGGCGGCGGCCTTGGCGGCCTCGAAGCGGTTGGGG
>DATADI010000252.1:0-5273 GCA_036258615.1 Thermomonospora sp.
GGGCCGGTCGGCGACCTCGCGGTGGTGCTGTTCGGCGCGGAGGCGTGCGGGGTCGCCGGGCGGGTGCTGGACGACGCCGTGGCGTACGCGAAGATCCGTGAGCAGTTCGGCCGTCCGATCGGGCAGTTCCAGGGCGTCAAGCACCGGTGCGCCCGCATGCTGATCGCCGTGGAGCGCGCCCGCGCCGCCGTGTGGGACGCCGCCCGTGCCGTGGACGGCGGGGAGGACGCCGACCAGCGTGCCTACGCCGTCGCCGTCGCCGGGGCGCTGGCCCCCGACGCGGCCGTGACGTGCGCCGAGGGCAACATCCAGGTCCACGGGGGCGTCGGCTACACCTTCGAGCACGACGCGCACCTGTACTACCGGCGCGCCCTCACGCTGCGGGCGGTGGCCGGCCGGGCGGCCGGGTTCCGCGAGCGGGTGGCGCGGCTGGCCCTGGCGCAGGTCAGGCGGCCCATGGACGTCGATCTGCCGCCGGACGCCGAGGGCCTGCGGGAACGCGTCCGCGCCGAGGTCGCCCGCCTGGCCGCGATGGACGAACCGGCCCGGCGCGCCGCGATGGCCGAGGGCGGCTGGGTCACCCCGCACCTGCCGAAGCCCTGGGGCCGTGACGCCGGGCCCGTCGAGCAGATCGTGATCCAGCAGGAGCTGCGGCGCGCCGACGTCCGGCCCGTACCGCTGATGATCGCCGCCTGGGTGGTGCCGTCGCTGGTCCAGTACGGCACCCGGGAGCAGCAGGAGCGGTTCCTGCCGCCGACGCTGCGCGGGGAGATCCTGTGGTGCCAGCTGTTCAGCGAGCCCGGCGCGGGATCGGACCTGGCGGGGCTGGCCACCCGGGCCGAGCGGGTCGAGGGCGGCTGGCGGCTGACCGGCCAGAAGATCTGGAACTCCCTGGCGCGGGAGGCCCAGTGGGGCATCTGCATCGCCCGCACCGACCCGGACAGGCCCAAGCACGACGGCATCACCTACTTCCTGGTGGACATGGCGTCGGAGGGCGTCGAGGTCCGCCCGTTGCGCGAGTGCACCGGCGACGCGGTGTTCAACGAGGTCTTCCTCGACGGTGTGTTCGTCCCCGACGAACTGGTCGTGGGGCCGGTCAACGAGGGCTGGCGGGTGGCCCGCAACACCCTGGCCAACGAGCGGGTCGGGCTGACCAGCAGCTTCCAGCTCGGCGGCGACGTGCCCAGGCTGGTGCGGCTGGCGGGCGAGCTGGGCGTGGCGGACGATCCGCTGGTCCGCGACGGGCTGGGCGGGCTGGCCTGCGACGAGCACGCGTTCCTGCTGCTGGGTCTGCGCGCGACGCTCAAGCAGCTGTCGGGCACCGACCCGGGCGCGACGGCGAACGTCCGCAAGCTGGTGGCGATGGAGCACGGGCAGCGGGTCACCGAGTTCGGGTTCACGCTGCTGGGCGAGGAGGGCGCGCTGACCGGCGGGTGGCGGTCGGACCTGCGCCGCCGGTGGACGCGGTACCTGCTGGCCTCGCGGGCGATGACGATCGGCGGTGGCACCACCGAGGTCAACCTGAACGTGATCGGCGAGCGGATCCTGGGCCTGCCCCGCGACCCCTAGGGCGTGTGCGGGCGGTCGGCGGCCTGCCGCAGGGTCTCGTTGAGGAAGCCGATCGTGGCGCGCAGGCGGGCCCCGCCGTCCCGGGGGCCGAGCGCGCCGCGCACCCGCGGGTACGTGCTGTCGCCGCCCGCCCGCCGCAGCGCCCGGTGCAGCGCCTCGGACTGCGCGGGCGGCACGGTGCAGTCCGCCGATCCGTGCAGGAGCAGGAACGGCGGCGGGGTCGCCCGTACGTGCCCGAGCAGCCCCGCCTGCCGGACCCTCGGCCCGTTCCCGCGGACCGGAGCGCCGAGCCAGGCGGACACCGCCGAGTTCGGGTGCCCGTGCGGGACGGGCGGGGCCGGGCAGCCCGCCGCCGCCAGCTGCCGGTCGAGTGAGGCGAAGTCGGTGGGGGCCGACCACAGCACGGCCGCCTGCACCGCGTCGGAGCCGGGAGGCGCGCCGGGCGGGTCGAACACGCTGGGGCGGTCGCCGGTCAGGGCGACCGCGGCGGCCAGGTAGCCGCCGGAGGCCATGCCGAGGACGGCGACGCGCCGCGGGTCCAGGTGGTACTGCCGGGCGTGGGCGCGCAGCCACCGCACCGCCGCCTTGGCGTCCTGCGCGGCGGCGGGCCAGCGCGCCTCGGCGGTCAGCCGGTAGTTGACGGAGGCGACCGCGTAGCCCGCCCTGAGCAGTGCGGCGCGGCCGTTGCGGTCGACGTCGCTCTTGTCGCCGCCGCGCCAGTCGCCGCCGTGCAGGAACACCACCAGCGGCGCGGGCCCGGTCCCGGCCGGGACGTGCAGGTCGAGCCGCTGGGCCGGGGAGTCCGGGGCGTAGTCGAGGTCGTAGCGGTGGTCCTCGGCGTGCACCGGCGGCGCGGTCTCGGCGAGCGGCTCCGGATCGACCATCTCGGTCGCCGAGCACCCGGCGAGCAGGACGGCCGCCGCGACCCCCGCGCCGATCGCTCGTATCCGCATGGAAGAAAACGATAGGGATCGGGCCGCTCACGTCCAGTGAGAGAGATAATCTCCGGCCGGTGTCATTTGTCATGGCGCGGAAAGCGCAATCGGCGTGCGGGTTTTTGTCACCGGGATGAGGAGCGCCGGCCTTCCGGTAGCCTCATGCCGCTGATGAAGCTGACGAAAGGGCGCATGCGGCAGCCGGCCGCCGCCTTGACCGGGCTGGGGCTCGGGCTCCTGGCCCTGGGCCCGGCGCTCGCGCCCGGCTTCGTGCTGTCGTACGACATGGTGTTCGTCCCGGACCCGGGATTCACCCGCATGACGTTCGGGCTCACCGGGACGCTGCCGCGGCACGTGCCGAGCGACGCGTTCGCCGCGGCGCTGAGCCTGGCGCTCCCGGACGACGCGGCGCAGAAGCTGATCCTGCTGGCGGTCTTCGTCATGGCGTGCGTGTCGGCGGCCTCGCTGGTGCCGTCCGAGCGGCTCGTGCCCCGGCTGGCGGCGGGTGTCTGCTACGCGTGGAACCCGTTCGTCGCCGAACGGCTGCTGCTGGGCCAGTGGGCGTTGCTGCTGGGGTACGCCGCGCTGCCGTGGGTCGTGTACCGGGCGGCGCGGGGGGAGTGGCGGTGGCTGGTGCTGGCGCTCGTACCCGCCGCCATCGGGGGGTTCGCGGCGCTGGCGGTCTCGGGGCTGACGGCGCTGGTCGTCGCCGTGGTGGCGCGCCGGGGGGAACGGCTGCTCGCGGTGGCGCGCACGGCCGGGGTGGTGCTGGCGCTGTCGCTTCCGTGGCTGGTCACGGGGTGGCTCCGGCCGTCGGGGGTCCCGGCGGACGGGGCGGCGGTCGAGGCGTTCGCGGCCCGCGCAGACACCCCGTTCGGCGTGGTCGGGAGCCTGCTCCTGCTGGGCGGCGTGTGGAACCGGGAGACCGTGCCGCTCGGGTACGGCCATCCGGTGACGGCGACGGCCTGGCTGCTGGTGGTGCTGGCGGCCCTGGCGGCGTTCGCGCTGTGGGGCCGCCGGGAGACGTGGGGCGCGGGCCTCGGGGCCGCCGGGGCGGTCGGGCTGGTGGTGGCGGCGCTGGGGGCCGTGACGCCGGGCCTGCTCAGCGGGCTGGTGGAGCTGTGGGCGGGGTTCGCGGTGCTGCGGGACGGCCAGCAGTACACCGCGCCGCTGGCCGTGGCCGTCGCGGTGGGCCTGGGACTGCTGGTGGCCAGGATGCTGGAGGGACTCCCGGTGATCGCCGCCGTGGGGGTGGCGCTGATGCCGGTGGCGTTCCTGCCGTCGCTGGCCTGGGGCGCGGGCGGCGAACTGCGCGCGGTGCAGTACCCGGACGACTGGGCCCGCGCGGAACGGATCGTGCAGGCCGACCCGGTGCCCGGCGACGTCGTGGTGCTGCCCTGGGCGGCGTACCGGAGCTATCCGTGGAACCACGGGCGGCGGGTGCTCGACCCGCTGCCCCGCTACCTGGACCGGCGGGTGATCTTCAACGACGCGGTGACGGTCGGGTCCACCACCGTGCCCACCGAGGACCCTCGGGCCCGGCGGCTGGGGCCCGCGATCGGCGGGGGCGGGCCGCTGACCGCCGTGCTGCGCGCCGAGGGCGTCCGGTACGTGGCGGTGGACGCCGGGACCCGGGCGTTCGACGCGCGCCGTCTGCCGGGGGCCGCGCCGGTGCTGCGCGGTGAGGATCTGCTGCTGCTCCGCATTCCGGGTCCGCGGGAAACGGCGGATCCGGGGCCGCCGGTGGCCGCCGCCTGGTGCGGGTGGATTGCGGCTCTCGCGGTCATTGCTTGGTCTTTGTCCGTAACAGGCATTACTCTGGGCTCCCGTTCCCCCCGGATCCGCCGCAGAAAGGCCCCGTGATGCGCATCGCGATCGCCGCCCTTGTCGGAGTGCTGCTGGCCGGCGGCGCCTCTGTCGGCGCCGTCCAGATGGCCAACGCCTCCCAGGAGAAGCCCGTCATCGAGCCGTTGTACAACTACGGCACCAAGTGACCCGAGTGAAGCACCGCCCCTGATGGGCCCCTTCCCCGCCGGGCCCGGCCCGTCGCTGGAGATCGTCGTCCCGGCCTACAACGAGGCCGGGCGGCTGCCGCACGGGCTGGCCCTGCTCGGTGAGCGGCTGCGGACCCTCCCGGTCGCCGCCGAGGTGATCGTGGTCGACAACGCCAGCACCGACGGCACCGCCGACATCGTCCGCTCCTGGAGCGGTCCGGTGCCGGTGCGGCTGCTGCACTGCGCACAGCGCGGCAAGGGCGCGGCGGTACGCGCCGGGCTGCTCGCCACCCGCGCCCCCTACGTCGGGTTCTGCGACGCCGACATGGCCACCGACCTGGCCGCCCTGGACGAGGTGCTGGAACTGCTGGCCGCGGGCCACCCGGTCGTGGTGGGCTCCCGGCGGCACCCCCGCTCGGTCGTCCAGGGGTACGGGCAGCCGCTGCGCAGGCTCGGCGCGGTGGCGTTCAACCTGCTGATCCGCGACCTGGCGGGCGGGATTCCCGACACCCAGTGCGGGTTCAAGTTCTTCGCCGGGCCGCTGGCCCGGGAGGCCGCCGCCGACCTGCGCACCCCCGGGTTCTCCTTCGACGTCGAGCTGCTGGTGCACTGCGTCCGGCGGGGCGCGGCGATCACCGACGTCCCGGTGGTGTGGCGGGACGTGCCCGGCACCACCTTCTCGATGCGCCGCCACTCCCTGGGCTGCCTGCGCGACCTGCTGCGGATCCGCCGGATGGCGGCCGGTCCGCGGCCCGCCCCGGCCGCCCCCGCGCCG
>DATADI010000253.1:0-3502 GCA_036258615.1 Thermomonospora sp.
GGACGGTGGGCGGGGTCCTTGGCCATGCCCCGTTCGATCAGGGGGGCGCAGCGGCTCAGCGACGGCCTCCACCGGGACGGGGGCGAGCAGGTGCGCCCGCATCAGCGCCGCGCGGTCGCGGGCCCCGTACGGGCGGCGGCCGGTGACGCACTCGAAGAACACGCAGGTCGCGGCGTACACGTCGGTCGCCGGGGACACCGGGCGGCCCTCCCACTGCTCGGGGGCCATGTACGCCGGGGTCCCCGAACGGCTGCCCTCGCCGAACAGCGCCGCGACACCGAAGTCGATGAGCTTGCTGAGGCCGTCCCCGCGCACGACGACGTTGGCGGGCTTGTAGTCGCGGTGGACGACCCCGACGGCGTGCGCCGCCGCCAGACCCTTCAGCGAGCCCTGGAGGACCAGCAGGGCCGCCTCCGGGGGCAGCGCGCCCTGCCGGTCGAGGATGGCGCGCAGGGAGACCCCGTCGACGGCCTCCATCACCAGCGCGGCGCCCTGCTCGGCCGTGACGAAGCGGTACAGGCGCACCACATGGGGGTCGGCCACCCGGGCGAGCATCCGGGCCTCGGCCCGCAGCCGGTCGAGCGCGGCGGGGTCCTCGTACGCCAGGTACTTGATCGCCACGGGGGTCCCGGACGCGTCGTGCCGGGCCAGCACCACCCGGCCGTGCGCGCCCGCCCCCAGTTCCCTGATCTCGGTGTGGCCCGCGACGCGCCAGCCGTCCATCGCGGTCAGCCGGTGCCCGCGGACATGCGCAGGGCGTCCAGTGCGGCGCGGATGGCGGGGCGGCGGGCCGCCTCCTCACGCCAGACGGCGTAGACGCGGCGGCTCAGCGTCGGGCGCAGCGGCACCAGCGTGACGCCGTCGGGGACGTCGCAGCGCCCCAGCCGGGGCAGGATGGAGTTGCCGAGCCCGGCGGCGACCAGGGCGAGCTGGGTGGCGAACTCGTACGCCATGTGGTCGATGTGCGGCTCGCTGTCGACCGAGCGCAGCGTGTGGGTCAGCCAGTCGCAGCAGATGGTGCCGGGCGTGGAGCTGATCCAGCAGTCCCCGGCCAGCTCCTTGAGGTGGATGACGTCGCGCCCGGCGAGCGGGTGCGCCGCCGGCAGCGCCACGTCGGCGGCGTCCTCGCAGATCGGGCCCTTCACCAGGCCCTCGGGGACCGGCATGGGCTCGTTGTTCCAGTCCTGGACGATGGCCAGGTCGATGTCGCCGCGCGCCACCAGCGGCAGGCTCACCGACGGGTCGAACTCCTTCACCAGGACCCGCAGCCCCGGGTGGTCGGCGCGCAGCGCGGCGAGCGCGGCGGGCATCAGGCCCCGGATCGCGGTGGGGAACGCCGCCACCGAGAGCTCCCCCACCACGACGCCGCGGTGCGCCTCCAGGTCGGCCTCCGCCTGCTCGACCAGGGACAGGATGCCCTCGGCGTGCGCGACGAGCAGGCGGGCGGCGTCGGTCAGCCGGATGCCCCGGCCGTTGCGTTCCAGCAGCTTGTGGCCGGTCTCCCGCTCCAGCTTCGCGAGCTGCTGGGAGACCGCCGAGGTGGTGACGTGCAGCGCCTCGGCCGCGGCGCTGACGGAGCCGTGGTTGGCCACCGCGTGCAGCGCGCGCAGCCGGTCCAGATCCAGCATGAAGGGATACTAAATCTTCCCCCAACGAAACGCTAGCGGCTCTTAAGCGTTGCTCGCCTCGGCGGCGGCGCGGGCCGCGTACGGCATCGCCGAGACCACCCGATCGAGGGCGTTGTCGTCGTGCGCGGCCGACAGGAACCACACCTCGTACGCCGACGGCGGCAGGTACACCCCCCGGTCGAGGGCCGCGTGGAAGAACGCCGCGTACGCCCTGGCGTTCTGCCGCCGCGCCGCGTCGAAGTCGTTGACCGCCTCGTCGGTGAAGAAGACCGAGAACAGGCTGCCCGCCACCTGGAGCCGGTGCGGGACGCCCTCCTTCGCCAGCGCCTCCGTGGCGGCGCGGGCGACCACCGACGCGGCCCGGGTGATCGTGTCGTAGACGTCCTCGGTGGCGTTCCGCAGCGTGGCCAGCCCGGCGGCGGTGGCCAGCGGGTTCCCCGACAGCGTGCCCGCCTGGTAGACCGGGCCCGCCGGGGCCAGCCGGTCCATGATCTCCGCCCGCCCGCCGAACGCCGCGGCCGGCAGCCCGCCGCCCATCACCTTCCCGAACGTCATCAGGTCGCCCGGCACGCCCTCCAGCCCGTACCAGCCGGACCGGGTGACCCGGAAGCCGGTGAGCACCTCGTCCAGGATCAGCAGCGCCCCGTGCCGCTCGCACAGCGACTTCAGCAGCCGGTTGAAGTTGGGGCTCGGCGGGACGACGCCCATGTTGCACGGGCACGCCTCGGTGATCACGCAGGCGATCTCGTGACCGTGCTCCCCGAACGCCAGCTCGACCGCGCCCACGTCGTTGTACGGCAGCACGATCGTGTCGGCCGCCGCCGCTCCGGTGACGCCGGGGGTGTCCGGCAGCGCCAGCGTGGCCACCCCGGACCCGGCCGCCGCCAGCAGCGCGTCCACGTGCCCGTGGTAGCACCCGGCGAACTTCACCACCTTGCTGCGGCCGGTGAACCCGCGGGCCAGCCGGATCGCCGACATCGTGGCCTCGGTGCCGGAGTTGACCAGCCGGACCTTGTCCACCGGGGTCCGCGCCACCATCTCCTCGGCCAGCTCGACCTCACCGGGCGTCGGCGCGCCGTAGGAGGTGCCCCGCACCGCCGCCTCCCGCACGGCCTCCACGACCGCCGGGTGGGCGTGCCCGAGGATCATCGGCCCCCACGAGCAGATCAGGTCCACGTACTCGTTCCCGTCGGCGTCGACGAGGTACGGCCCGCGCGCCGAGGCGATGAACCGGGGCGTCCCGCCCACCGCCTGGAAGGCGCGCACCGGCGAGTTCACCCCGCCCGGGACCACCCCGAGAGCCCGGTCGAACAACTGCTGAGAGCGATCGATGCCAGTCACCCCGCCAGTCTCTCAGCCGCTCCGGGCGGTCCCCCGACCCCCTCCCGGGGCGCGAACCGAACCCGCCTGCGTCGCAATACGGTGAAGGTGCTTGACCCGGGGTGCGACGGGCCGATATCCACCCAATACGGTGCGGGGTTCGCCGTCGATGACGGCCGATGTCCCGGCCTGTGGCCGATCGAGGGCCGCACGAGCCGGAGGGATGACGAAACGTGGTGGACGGCTGGACGGTCCCGGGTTTCACGCATGTGCGGGAGCTGGGGCACGGCGCCTCCGGGCGGGTGATGCTCGCCGTCGACGATGTCACGCAGACACAGGTCGCGATCAAGTACCTGGACGGGCGGCTGCGGGCCGACGAGTCGTTCATGCACCGCTACCGGGCCGAGGCGCGGCGGCTGTCGCAGCTGGAGGACCCGGGGATCGCGGACCTGTACGAGTTCGTGGAGAGCCCGGACGGCGCCGCCCTGGTGATGCAGTTCGTCGAGGGCGTGAGCCTGCGCCGGGTGCTGGACACCCAGGGGCCGACCGGGCCG
>DATADI010000254.1:0-15663 GCA_036258615.1 Thermomonospora sp.
GCGCGGTGGCGGCCGGAGCGGTGCTGTACGGCATGGACGGGGGCGGCGGCGCGTCCGATGAGCAGACCGTCTCGCCCTCCCCGGTGCCGTCCGGGCCCTCGGCGGCCCGGCCCACCCCGACCGTCGCTCCGGGGACGGACGGCAAGGCGCTGGCGGCCCGCATCGAGCGGTCGGCGCTGCGCCGCCCGGGGGTGAGCTTCGTGCACCGCCAGACCGGCGCCGGAACGACCGTCAGCGCGCGGGGGACCTTCCGCGTCATGCCGGGCCGTGAGGCGTCGTACTCGATGCTGGTGTCGGGCGGCTCGCCGAAACTGCGGCGCGCCACCCAGACGGTGCTGGTCGGATCCACCGGTTACGTACGGGTGGGGCGCCGCTGGCAGACGGTTCCCGGGGCTTCGCGGCGCACGGACGGGTACGCCCCGCTGGCGGCCCGGGTGCGGGCGATGACGTCCGTGGACGGCGTGACGGCGCTGCTGGAACGGAGCACCGCCCTGGACGGCGGCGCCCGCGGCTACCGGGGCGTGATCCCGGCCGGGCAGCTCGGCGCGCCGTACGCGGAGCTGGTCCGCCTCACCGGCGCGCGGCAGGCGGGCTTCGTGGTGACGCTGGACGGGGCGGGGCTGCCCCGCCAGGTGCGGGTCACCCTCGGCGGCGGCCCCCGCGCGGTGACGGTGCAGACGACCTACACGGGCTGGGGCCGGCGGGTGACGATCAAGGCCCCTCGCTGACCTCCCGGTGAGGCGGGGTCAGCGGACGGCCTCGCAGCTGTCGGCCAGGATCTCCAGCACCCGCACCGGGTCGGGCAGCGGCGCCCGGTCCGGCGGGCGCACCCAGGCCACCTCGCGGTCGCCGGGCAGCACCGAGGGCGGGGCGACGACGTAGCTCTCCCGGCAGTGCCAGCGCAGACCCGGGGTGTCGGCGACGGTCTCGGGCGAGCAGTCCAGGTGGCAGGACCACCACTCGTCCTCGTCCTCGGGCGCGCCCCGGGTGGCGACGAAGAACAGGTGCCGTTCGGCGCCCACCACGGCCACCGGGCCGACGGGACTCGTGGGGCCGGGCCGGGAGTGCGCGGCGGCGATCCGCTCCAGGGCGAGCGCGCCCGCCGCCGCCGGCACGTCGAACACGTCGAACACCCGGCCGGTCGGCAGGATGACGTTGGCCTGCGGGTCGTCGGACCACCAGCGCTTGAGGACCGCCGGGTCGGTGGTGGCCTGCCGCGCCCAGGCCGCCGAGACCGGATGGGCGCCCGGGTCGGGACACCCGATCCGGTCGCACGAACAGGCCCGGTCGGCCCCCGGATGCGCGCCGGGCACGCACGCCCAGCCCCGCGCCGCGTACTCCTTCGCCGCCGCCGCGAGGCGGCCGCGCGCCCGCTGCCGCCTCGCCGACACCGCCGCCAGCATCATGGCTCCCCCCACAAGTCCCTCGTTCCCCGATAATGACCGGCGGCTTCCGAGATAGACCCACCAACCCCCGGATACGGTTCCAATTGACTAGGGACTGGTGATCCTCGTGGGACAGGAGGGACCGGTCAGCCGCGCAGCCGCCGGGCCACCTCGGTGGCCCAGTAGGTGAGGACCAGGTCGGCGCCCGCGCGGCGGATCCCGGTCAGCGACTCCATGATCACCCGGTCGCGGTCCACCCAGCCGTTGGCGGCGGCGGCCTCGATCATCGAGTACTCGCCGCTGACCTGGTAGGCGGCCACCGGCACGTCCACCGCGTCGCGCACCCGCCGCACGATGTCCAGGTACGGCCCGGCGGGCTTGACCATGACGATGTCGGCGCCCTCGGCCAGGTCGAGCATGACCTCCCGCAGCGACTCCTCGGCGTTGGCCGGGTCCTGCTGGTAGGCGGCCCGGTCGCCGAACTGCGGCGCGCACTCGGCGGCCTCCCGGAACGGCCCGTAGTACGCCGAGGAGTACTTCGCCGAGTACGCCATGATCGCCACGTCGGGGTGCCCCGCGTCGTCCAGCGCGGCGCGGATCGCGGCGACCTGGCCGTCCATCATGCCGCTGGGGGCCACCATGTCCACCCCGGCCTCGGCCTGCGCCCTGGCGATGGACGCGTACCGCTCCAGGGTGGCGTCGTTGTCGACCTCGCCGGACGGGGTGAGGATGCCGCAGTGGCCGTGGTCGGTGTACTCGTCCAGGCACAGGTCCGCGATCAGCACCGTGGCGTCGCCCAGGTCGGCCTTCAGCTCCCGCAGGGCCCGCTGGACGATGCCGTCGGGGTCGTCGGCGGCCGAACCCGTGCCGTCCTTGGCCGCGGGCACCCCGAACAGGATCAGCCCGCCCACCCCGGCCTCCACGGCCTCGTGGGCGGCCTTGCGGAGCGTGTCGGGGGTGTGCTGGACGACGCCGGGCATGGAGGTCACCGGCTGCGGCTCGGTGATGCCCTCCTTGACGAACAGCGGCAGGATCAGGCCGGCCGGATCCAGCCGGTGCTCGGCCACCATCCGGCGGAGCGCGGGCGTGCGCCGCAGCCGCCGGGGCCGGGCGATCGGGAAACGAGCAGTCATCACGACCTCACACGTCGGGCCGGCACGGCGTCACCTGCGGCGGCGGGCGCCGCGCCGCATCTGGCTGGGCTTGCGCAGGGGGTCGCCCGCCTCGATCTGGGCGGCCCTCCGCTTCGCACCGTACTCGGCCAAAGCCTCGGCCAGCGCCAAAGCGGACGGCTTGTCCGCCATGACGTCCACCCGCAGCCCGTACTCCTGCGCGGTCTTGGCCGTCTGCGGGCCGATCACCGCGATCACCGTCACGTTGTGCGGCTTGCCGGCGATGCCGATCAGGTTGCGGACCGTGGAGCTGGAGGTGAACAGCACCGCGTCGAACCCGCCGCCCTTGATGGCCTCGCGGATCGGCTGCGGCGGCGGCGCGGCCCGCACGGTGCGGTACGCGGTGACGTCGTCGCACTCCCAGCCCAGCTCGGTCAGCCCGGCGATGAGGACGTCGGTGGCGATGTCGGCGCGCGGCAGCAGGATCCGGTTGATCGGGTCGAGGTCCTTGTCGTACGGCGGCCAGACCTCCAGCAGGCCCTCCCCGGACTGCTGGCCGGTCGGCACCAGGTCGGGGCTCACCCCGAACTCCACCAGCGCCTTCGCGGTCTGCTCGCCGACGGCGGCGACCTTCAGCCCGGCGAACGCGCGGGCGTCCAGGCCGTAGTCGTCGAACTTCTCCCGGATGGCCCGCACGGCGTTGGTGGAGGTGAACACCACCCACTCGTACCGGCCGGTGACCAGGCCCTTGACCGCGCGGTCCATCTGCTGGGGGGTGCGCGGCGGCTCCACCGAGATGGTCGGGACCTCCTCGGGCACCGCGCCGTAGGAGCGCAGCCGCTCCGACAGCGAGGCGGCCTGCTCCTTGGTGCGCGGCACCAGCACCCGCCAGCCGAACAGCGGCTTGGTCTCGAACCACGAAAGCCGGTCCCGCCAGCGCACCACGTCCCCTACGATGATCACCGCGGGCGCCTCCATCCCCTTGGTGTCGGGCACGAGGCGCTGCAGCGTGGAGACCACCGTCTCCTGCTCGGTGGTGGTGCCCAGGCTGGTCATCGCGGCCGGGGTGGAGTCCGGGCGCCCGGCGGCGATCAACCCCTTGGCGACCTCCGCCACCATGCCCTCGGCGCCGAGGATCACCAGCGTGGCGTCCGGCGAGGCGAAGTCCTCCCAGTCCACGCCGCCCGCGGACGCGTCGATCACGCGGACCTCGCGGGTGCGGGGGTCGGTCAGCGGGATCCCCGCGTACCCGGGGACGCCGGTGACCGAGGGGACGCCGGGCACGATCTCGAACGGGATGCCGTCCCGGCCGCACGCCTCGGCCTCCTCGGTCAGCGCGCAGCCCAGCCCCGGGTCGCCCCGGAACAGCCGGACCACGGCGCGCCCCGCGCGGGCGGCGCCGCCGGTCAGGGCGACGGGATCGGCCTCGGCGGTGTCGAGGACCTCCACGTCCGGACGGCAGTGCGCGAGCACCTCCGCCGGACAGCACGCCCGGTCCACCACCACCGTGTCGGCCTGGCCGAGCTTGGTGACGGCGCGCAGGGTCAGCAGCCCCGGGTCTCCCGGGCCCATCCCGACGAACGCGACGGTGCCCGGCGTGGTGTCGTTCTTGCTAGCGGGGCTCAATGCGACGCTCCCCCATCAACTGGTCGGCCCCCTGGGCGAGCAGCCGGGCGGCCAGTGCGCGCCCGGTCTCCTCGGCCCGCTCCGGGTGGCCGCTTGCGGAAAGCCTCACCTGGCGGGCGCCGTCCACGGCGGCGACGCACGCGGTCACGTGAAGCTTCGGTTCTCCCTCTGCGGTGTCCTCGACGGTGGCGTACGCGCCGACCGGCGCCGAGCACCCCGCCTCCAGCACCGCCAGCACCGTGCGCTCGGCGACGACGGCGGCCCGGGTGTCCGGATCATCGACCGTTCCAAGCAGCTCGCGCAGGTCGGCGCGGTCGGTGCGGCACTCCAGCGCGAGCGCCCCCTGGCCGGGGGCGGGCAGCATCTGGTCGGTGTCGAAGACCTCCGACACCGCGTCGAGGCGGCCGATCCGGCCGAGCCCGGCGTAGGCGAGCACGACCGCGTCCAGCTCGCCGTCGGTGACCTTGCGCAGCCGGGTGTCGGCGTTGCCGCGGATCGGCACCACGTCCAGGTCCGGGCGCAGCGCCCGCAGCTGGGCCACCCGGCGCGGCGAGCCGGTGCCGACGCGGGCGCCGCGCGGCAGGTCGGCCAGCTTGGCGGGGCCGCACAGGGCGTCGCGGGGGTCGTCGCGCCGGCACACCGCGGCCAGCGTGATCCCCTCGGCGGGCCCGGTGGGCAGGTCCTTCAGCGAGTGCACGGCGAAGTCGACCTCGCCGGACAGGATCCGGTCGCGCAGCGCGTTGACGAACACCCCGGTGCCGCCGATCTGCGCGAGGTGGGCCCTGGACACATCACCTTCGGTCGTTACCCCGACCAGCTCGACGGCATGCCCGGTCAGCCGGGTCAGCTCGTCGGCGACCAGGCCGGACTGGGTGGTCGCCATCAGGCTCTTGCGGGTGCCGAGGCGCAGGACGGTCATGACGGGGATCCTTCGATGTCCGGGCGGGCGACGGCCTCGGGCGCCTTCGGGTCGAGGTCGAACAGCTCGCGGAGGGCGGCGGCGTAGGCGTCGCCGCCGGGTGCGGACGCCAGTTCCTTCACCCGCACGGTCGGGGCGTGCAGCAGCTTGTCGACCACCCGCCGCACGGTCTGGGCGATCTCGGCGCGGTCCCGGTCGGCCAGGCCGGGCAGCCGGCCCGCCAGCCGGGCCAGCTCGGCCTCGACCACGTCGGCGGCCTTGCTGCGCAGCGCGACCACGGTCGGCGCGACGGAGGCGGCGCGGGCCGCCGACAGGAACCGGGCGACCTCCTCGGCGACGATCCGGCGGACCGCCTCCACCGCCCGGGGGCCCACCGCGTGCGCGGCCTCCTCGGCGGTGCGCAGGTCGTCCAGCCCCGCCAGCGCCACGCCGGGCACCTGACGGACGGCCGGGTCGATGTCGTGGGGCAGCGCCAGGTCCAGGAAGAACCGCTCGCGCCCCGTCTGGGTGACCATGTCGGCGGTGATCACCAGCCCGGTGGCGCCGGTGCAGGAGATCACCAGGTCGGCGTCGTCGACCGCGCCGGCCAGCGCGGACAGCTCCACGGCCCGCGCGGGGACCTCGGCGGACTCGGCCAGCCGGACGGCCCGCTCGTGGGTGCGGTTGGCGACGACGATCTCGCCGACGCCGGCGCGGGCGAGGGTGGCCACCGCCAGCGCGCTCATCGACCCGGCGCCGACCACCAGCGCGGCCCGGCCCTCCAGGTCGCCCAGGTGCCCGGCGGCCACCTGCAGGCCCACGCTGACCAGGGAGGCCCCGGCCTGGTCGACCCCGGTCTCCGCGTGCGCCCGCTTGCCGACCCGCAGCGCCTGCTGGGTCAGCTCGTGCAGCTCGCGGCCCACCGTGCCCTCGGCCTTGGCCAGCCGGAACGCCGCGCGGATCTGGCCGAGGATCTGGCTCTCCCCGACCACCATCGACTCCAGCCCGCAGGCCACCGAGAACGCGTGCTGCACGGCGCGGTCCTCGTAGTGGACGTACAGGTGCCGGGACAGCTCGTCGAGCGCGACCCCGGCGTGCCGGGCCAGCAGCTCGGAGATGTCGGAGACACCGCCGTGGAACTTGTCCACGACGGCGTAGACCTCGATCCGGTTGCAGGTCGAGACGATCAGGGCCTCGGCGACATGATCGGAGTCGTGCACCTCGTGCAGCAGTTTGACCAGGTCGTCGCCGGTCGCCGCCGCGCGCTCCAGCATGGCCACCGGGGCGCTCCGGTGGCTGAGCCCGACCACCAGGATGGTCATGCGTCAACCGCCTCTACGTACTGCGTGGTCTCGGGAGGCTCGTCCCCCCGCGCCCGCTCGCCATGTCCGTTCCCCTCCCAGCCGTCGGTCCCCTGGCCCTCGCCCGGGCCGCCGTTCTTGCGCTGCTCGTGGAAGGCGAGGATCTGGAGCTCGATCGACAGGTCGACCTTACGCACGTCCACCCCCTCCGGCACCGACAGCACGACCGGGGCGAAGTTCAGGACGCTCGTCACGCCCGCCGCCACCACCCGGTCGCACAGTCCCTGGGCCGCCGCCGCCGGGGTCGCGATCACCGCGATGGAGACCCCGTGCTCGTCGATCACCTGCTCCAGGTCGTCGATGTGGCGCACGGCCAGCCCGCTGATCCGCTCGCCCACCAGCGACTCG
Source organism: Thermomonospora sp. (assembly GCA_036258615.1). Lineage (GTDB taxonomy): Bacteria > Actinomycetota > Actinomycetes > Streptosporangiales > Streptosporangiaceae > Thermomonospora. The sequence continues at coordinate 6,731 of DATADI010000254.1, forward strand.
TCGGCGTCCAGCAGCGCCGCCACCCGGAACCCGCGGGAGGCGAACCCGCCGTAGCCCGCCAGGGCCCGGCCAAGGTTACCCACCCCGATGATGGCCACGACCCAGTCCTGGGTGAGGCCCAGCTCACGTGAGATCTGGTACACCAGGTACTCGACCTCGTACCCGACCCCGCGGGTCCCGTACGAGCCGAGGTGCGACAGGTCCTTGCGGAGCTTGGCCGAGTTGACGCCGGCGGCGGAGGCCAGCTCCTCCGAGGAGACGGTGGCCACGCCGCGCTCCTGGAGGCTGTGCAGCGCCCGCAGGTAGACCGGCAGGCGCGCCACCGTGGCTTCGGGGATCCCGCGGTCGCCGCGGGTTCGGTTGTGTCGACGTGTCACGGCCTGCTCTTTGCGGTCTTGACGCCAGGACTCGGTCTGACCAGGCCCGCTGGTACAGCGGGCGGTCAGGCCGTGGACCCGGCCGCCCTGGGCCGTCTTCCAGATTAAGCCTTTGTGAACACACGCACAAAGTCACCACCGGACACCGCAGCCCCACCCGATTCGGCACCCTCTGCCGTTTTCGCAGGTCAGAGTGGGTTCCATGGCACCAGAACGACGTTCGGAAATGTTCCGGGCGCTGGGGCCGGTGTGACCCACGGAACACCGCCGGGTGTTTCCGGTGCTTTACGGAGACCGTCCGTCAGCCGCGCCGGGCGGCGGCGACGGCGGCGCGCAGCCGGGCCTCGTCGACCCGCCAGAAGTCGTGCTGGACGCCGTTGACCAGCGTCACCGGGATCTGCTCCCAGTACCGCTCGGTCAGCTCCGCCGACTGCGTGATGTCGTGTTCCTCCCACGCCACGCCGAGGTCGGCGGCGACCCGGGAGATCACCTCGCGGGCGTCGTCGCACAGATGGCAGCCGGGCTTGCCCAGCAGGGTCACGGTCACGGGCGCGGTCACGGGTAGTCCTGGGCGGTCAGCGAGGGCAGCGGGACGACCTTGGCGGCCGTCAGGTTCAGCTCGATCACGTTGGTGGTCAGCACGAACGGGCGGGACTCGGCGGCGAACCGCTGCACGTACGGCAGCCGCTGGTGCTCGGCGAACGCCGCCTGGTCGCGGAACAGCTGGTAGACGATCCGCTGGGTGGGCGCGTTGGCCACCTCGTGGCAGGCGAAGATCAGCTGGTCCGGCTCGGTCTCGCGGGCGGCGCGGATCGCCTCCGCCACCACCCGGTCGAACGCCTCGCCGCGCCCGTCCAGCAACGTGTAGACGGTGATCCGGCCGCACAGCGGCGTCCCGGAGACCGGGGGCGGGGGCGGCGGCTGCGCCAGGTCGGCCAGGGTGGGCCGGGGACGCTCGCCGGTCGGGACCCGCGCCGGGCCGGGCGGCTCCATCACCGGCGGCTGCTGCGGCGGGACCGGCGGCGGGGGCTGGACCGCCGGGTTCGGGTAGGGCTGCTCGTCGTAGCCCGTCCGGACGTCCTGGTAGCCCTGGTCCGGGTACTCCTGGCCGGGGTATCCGCCGTACTCCTGGTCCGGGTACTCCTGGTCGGGGTAGTCCTGGCCGGCGTACTCGGCGTCCTCGTAGGGGCCCTCCGCCGGGGCCGGGGCCTGGGCGGGCGGCAGCGTCCGCATCGCGCCGAACCAGACCAGCCCCGCCGCGCCCGCCAGCGCCAGCACGGCCAGCACCCCGGGCAGGAACCCGCGCGTGCCGCTGACCGCCAGCACCCCGGCCAGCGCCACCAGCGCGACCGGCATGAGCTGCTGGTACGCCTCCCGGTCCTGCTTGCCCGCCCGCAGCGCCAGCCGTACGGTGCAGGCCACCAGGACGATCACCGCGACCGCGTGGGCGACGTCGATGAGCAGCAGCGGCAGCGAGTCGTAGTGGCGGCCGGGATCCGGCAGGTTGTGCGTGAAGGAGCCCTTGAGCGGGTCCAGCAGCAGGATCACCACGGCGACGACCGAGTAGGAGATCCCGAACAGCCAGGCGGCGAACCGGAGCTGCGGCAGCCGGGTGATCAGCACGCTCATCCCCAGCGCCAGCCAGACCGGGCCGAGCAGCGCGCCGCCGACCTCCATCACCCGGAACAGCAGGCCGCCGAAGCCGAGCAGGAAGCCCAGCGTCATGCCGACCAGCGCGAAGGAGATGCCCGTCAGCGTCAGGCACCACGCGATCAGATAGGGCAGCCGCTCGTTCTTGGCGCGAAGGATCAGCAACCCGGTGGCCGCCAAGGCGCCAAGGGTCGCCAGCAGCGCCGGGATACCTTGAACCATCGCGCCCTATGGTGCCTGATCGACGGGGGTGGCGCGTACCGGGGCCGCAGAGAAGCGCCCGCTTACGTCCGGTAAGGCCATTCTGACACCCATACCCGCTCGCGCATCGCCATTGCCTCGGTACCCGTCGGTATCTAGAGTGGCGATTCCTGCCGGAGGTCCTGTCTGCCCCGAGGAGAACTGCATGCGCAGCTTGACCCTCGACGCCCGTTCCTCGGCGATCTCCTGGCCGGCGCCGTTCGTCGGTACGGTCCCGCGCCGCCGTACCGGCCGCCCCGCCGCCCGGTCCGCGGGCGACGACGAGATCAAGGCCCTGGTCCTGCGCGCCCGGGACGGCGAGGCGGACGCGTTCGGCGCCCTGTACGACCTCTACGTGGAGCTGGTCTACCGGTACGTCTACTACCGGGTCGGTTCCCATCCGCTCGCCGAGGACCTCACCAGCGAGACCTTCCTGCGGGCGCTGCGCCGCATCGGCGACTTCAGCTGGCAGGGCAAGGACTTCGGCGCCTGGCTGGTGACGATCGCCCGCAACCTGGTCGCCGACCACTTCAAGTCCAGCCGGTTCCGGCTGGAGATCTGCACCGCCGAGCTGCTGGAGCCCGACCGGCCGGGCGCCGACCGCTGCACCGAGGACCCCGAGCGGCGGGTGCTGGAGGCGATGACCAACCGGGCCCTGCTGAACGCCATCCGGCGGCTGGGCTCCGAGCAGCAGGAGTGCGTGACGCTGCGGTTCCTGCACGGGCTCTCGGTGGCCGAGACGGCGCTGGTCATGGGCAAGAAGACCGGCGCCATCAAGGCCCTGCAGTACCGGGCGGTGCGGTCGCTGGCGCGGATGCTGCCCCAGGATCTGCGCAGGCCGTAACCCCGCCGGGCCCGGCTCGTTCTTGCGGGCAAGCGAGGAGGAGGGGGCGGCCATGAGGACCAGGCTCCGCCGGACCCGGCACGGTCGCCTGCGGGCCGCCGGCCTGCGGGGGCTCCCGCCGGTCGCCCCCGATCCCGCCTTCCGCGCCGCGCTGCGGGAGCGGCTGGTGGCGGAGGCGGCCGGCCGCGACACGCCGGGGCGGAGATCGCCCGCCGGGCCACCGGGGCACGGTGCGGACGGTCCCCTTTCGGGACCGAACGTGCGGGAAGCGGATCAACGTTGACTAGGCTTCGGCCATGCGGCGATTCTGGCGGCGCGGCGAGACCGATCCCAAGCGCGCGGGCGAAGCGGCCGCGGCGGCGGCCGAGCCGCGCGCGGTGCGCGCCGAGCCCGACCCGACGGCCGCGGCGTTCTTCGACGTGGACAACACGATGATGCGCGGCGCGTCGATCTACTACTTCGCGCGCGGGCTGGCCGCCCGCAAGCTGTTCACCATGCGCGACCTGGCGATGTTCGCCTGGGGGCAGGCGGCGTTCCGGCTGCGCGGCGCGGAGAACGCCGAGCACATCGGCACCGCCAAGGAGGCCGCGCTGGCCTTCGTCGCCGGGCAGCGGGTCGAGGACCTGGTCCGGCTCAGCGAGGAGATCTACGACGAGGTGATGGCCGACCGGATCTGGCACGGCACCCGGGCGCTGGCGCTGCAGCACCTGGACGCCGGGCAGCAGGTCTGGCTGGTCACCGCGACCCCGGTGGAGGTCGCCCGGGTCATCGCGCACCGGCTCGGCCTGACCGGCGCGCTCGGCACCGTCGCCGAGACCCGCGACGGCGTCTACACCGGCCGGCTGGTCGGCAACCTGCTGCACGGCCCCGCCAAGTCCGAGGCGGTCCGGGCGCTCGCCCAGCGCGAGGGCCTGGACCTGTCCCGCTGCTCGGCCTACAGCGACTCGGTGAACGACCTGCCGATGCTCAACGCGGTCGGCCACCCGCACGCGGTCAACCCGGACGCGGCGCTGCGCGAGCACGCCCGCGAGCACGGCTGGCCCGTCCACGACTTCCGCACCGGGCGCAAGGTCACGATGGTCGCGCTGCCCGCCGCCGCCGGGGCGGGGGCGCTGGCCGGGGGCGTCGCCGCGGGCATCGCCCTGCGCCGCCACTACCGCTCGTCCTGAATCCCGGGACGGCTCAGAAGCTCAGAAGAACGCGGGGCCGCGCTCCAGCAGGCTGTCGTAGACGAGCTGCTGCACCGTCTCGCGGACGTGGTCGGTGATGTTGAACACGGTCATCGGGTCGTCGGCGTCGTCGGGGCCGTACTCGTCCATCGGCACCGGCTCCCCGAACCGGATCAGCCACCGCGACGGCAGCGGCACCAGCCCCAGCGCCCCCAGCAGCGGGAACGTCGGGGTGATCGGGAAGTACGGCAGCCCCAGCACCCGCGCCAGGGTGCGCAGCTCGGCGATCTTGGGGTAGATCTCCTCGGCGCCGACGATCGCGCACGGGATGATCGGCGCCCCGGCGCGCAGCGCGGTGCCCACGAAGCCGCCGCGCCCGAACCGCTGGAGCCGGTACCGGTCGCGCCACGGCTTGCCGACGCCCTTGAAGCCCTCCGGGAACACCCCGACCAGCTCGCCCTTGCCCAGCAGCCGGGCGGCGTCGGCCTGGCAGGCCAGCGTGTGCCCGGCCTTGCGGGACAGGTGGCCCAGCACCGGCACCTGGTAGACCAGGTCGGCGCCCAGCAGCCGCAGGTCGCGGTGGGCGTGGTCGTGCACCGCCACCTGGAGCATCAGCCCGTCGATCGGCAGCGTGCCCGAGTGGTTGCCGACGACCAGCCCGCAGCCGTCGGCGGGCAGGTTCTCCAGGCCCCGCACCTCGACGCGGAACCAGCGCTCGTACAGCGCGCGGGCGACGGGCAGCAGCACCGCGTCGGTCAGCTCCGGATCGAAGCCGAACTCGTCGACCTCGTAGTCCCCGGTCAGCCGGCGGCGCAGGAAGCCCAGCGCGGAGGCGATCCGCGCCTCCAGGCCCTCCGGCTCCGGCGGACGGTCGCCGCCCTCGGGGTTCAGCGGGATGACCGGGGCGACCTCGTCGCCGTCGGAGCGGCCGTCGCGGTCCGCCCTCATCGGCCGATCCCTCCCAGCAGGCCGGTCAGCCGGTCGAGCGCCTCCAGCGGCGGGTTGAGACCCGGCCCCCAGGACTCGACCAGGTCGGTGAACGCCGCCTCGGAGGAGTACTTGGGCCGCCAGCTCAGCTCGGCCGCCAGCTTCGAGCAGTCGATCACACGGCCGTACATCAGCCAGCGCAGCAGCTCGGGCGAGAAGCCCGACAGCCCGGCGAACCGGCGCCCCAGGTCGCCGAACACCTGCAGGGACGCCTCCGGCAGCGGCACGGTCGGCCGCCCGGCCCGGCGCAGCGCCTGCGACAGCAGCAGCACACCGTCACCGGCGACGTTGAAGCAGCCGGGGTGGTCCTCCAGGGTCATCCGGCGGAGCACCTCGACGCCGTCGTCCTCGTGCACGAACTGCAGCCGGGGGTCGAACCCCAGCACCGTCGGCACGACCGGCATCCGCAGGTAGCGGGTCAGCGGGGAGTCCACCCCGGGCCCGAGGAAGTTGGCGAACCGCAGCACCGACACCCGCAGGTCGGACCGGCGGCGCTGCAGCCCCCGGACGTAGCCCTCGACCTCGACGGCGTCCTTGGCGTACCCGGAGGAGGGCGCCTCGGCGGGCTCGTCGGTCTCGGTGAACACCGCCGGGTCACGTGGCGAGGACCCGTAGACCGCCGCCGACGACCGCACCACCAGCCTGCGCATGTCCGGCGAGCGCTGGCACGCGGCCAGCAGCTGCATGGTGCCGATGACGTTGAGTTCCTTCATCTTCGGCCGGGAGCCGATCGGGGCGGTCACCAGGTTGAGGTGGACCACCGTGTCGACCCGGGCCGAGGAGATGACCTTGGCGATGCTCGGCGTGCGGATGTCGACCCGCACGAACTCGGTGCGCCCGAGCGGAACCGTGGGTGGGACCGTGTCCACGCCGATCACCCGGTCGATCCCGGGTTCGGCCTGGAGCGCGCCCGCGACGCGGGCCCCCAGGAAGCGGGACACCCCCGTGACGAGGACGACACGGGCGGCGGCGGAGGGCATACCGGACACAGCGCACCCCACCCCTCACGGCCTGACGGCCGGCCGGTTCACTTCTTGTTGCGGCGCTGAACGCGAGTCTTCTTCAGCAGCTTGCGGTGCTTCTTCTTGGCCATCCGCTTGCGGCGCTTCTTGATGACAGAGCCCACGAAACCTCACTCGTCCGGGTGGTGTGCAGGAGACGGACACGCGGTGCTCCCGCACGAGAAGGCTGGGGCGCACCGTCCGACGCCCAAGCCTACCGGTGCCCGCCCGCATATCACGCCACGGGGCCCGCGCACCGTCAAGGCTCCGCCGAGGACCGGCGACGTTCCGCCGGCCCCCGTCGGTCTCGCCCTCACGGGCCCGGTGGCCCCCACCGGACCCGCCTGTCCCGTGACCCCCGTGCCGCAGGCTGCCCGTGCGACCCGGATCCCGGTTCCGCGAAGCGCGCATGCCCTCCGCGGTACCCGGTCATCCGGCTTCTATGAACGCGTCGCGCAGGTAGTCGTGAACGGCCTGTTCGGGGACCCGGAACGAGCGGCCCACGCGGATCGCGGGCAGCTCTCCAGAGTGGACGAGGCGGTAAACGGTCATCTTGGACACCCGCATCACCGCCGCCACTTCGGCCACTGTCAGGAATCTGACCTCGCTCAGAGGTCGCTCGCCTGAGCCCATCGGACGCCCTCTTCCACACGTGCCGCGCACCGGCCCTTCAGGTGACTTTGATCACGCACGTGTTCTTTCCCCAGCGTAAATCGTGCATCCACAGTCGCAAGAGGGGAGTTCAGGCAATCAAGCCCGCACGGGACATCAAGTACGCGGTCAGCGGGGCGTAATGCGCGGGCAGCACGCCGTCGTCCAGCGGCACGGTGGCCAGGATCCGGCCCTCCGCCTCCCCCGCGAACAGGGCGGGGTCGTTGCAGTCGGCGAATCCGACGGTGTCGATCCCGGCCTGTCCCGCGGCCCCGGCCCAGCCGTGGTCGGCGATGGCCAGATCCGGCCAATTTTCGGATTCGGCTGCGGCGGGCCCGTCCGAGGCGGTGGGATTCGCCGCCAGCTCGGCCAGCATCGCCTCCATCGGGAACGGATCGTGCGTGTGGTGCGACCGTCCGTCATCGCCGTCCAGCGCCGCGACCATGCCCTCGTGGTACCGGATCCACCGCCGCTGGGGCGTCCCGCCGATGTCGGCCGCGTACGTCCACCCGGCGGCGGGGGTGAGGACGCGGCAGCCGCGCTCGCGCAGCGCCCGGCCCAGCGCGAGGTAGACCGGCATCAGGGTGGCGGGGTGGCCGGTGGCCAGCACCACCGACTCGCGGCGCTCGGCGGCCTGCCCGATCCGGGCGGCCATCCGCTCCAGCGCGCCGATGGTCAGGTCGGGGTCGATGGTGTCGTCGCCGTACAGGTGCAGCGGGTCGGGGTCCACACCGCAGCGCTCGACCATCATCGCCAGCACGTCCCGCTCGGTCCACGGCCGCTTGAGGTCCAGCCCGAACAGGTAGTACGGATCGCGGTTGGCCATCCGCCGGTAGTGCAGCAGGTTGTTCTGCCGGGGCGTGGCCACCGAACCGGCGATCATCGTGGCCACCAGGTGCTCGCGCAGTTCGTCGCGCGAGGGGACCCTCACGCCTCCGTCAGCGGATCCAGCCCGTGCTCGGGGAACACCGCCTTGCGGGTCGCCAGGATCGCCTGGTCCACCGGATTCGCCGGATCGTAGCCGCTCCCCCACGTGTGCACCTCCAGGTCGGCGCCGCCCCGGTCCGGCGGCGCGTCGGTCATCTGACGCGGCGCGATCTCACCGGTCCGCCGCCGGACGAACTCGCGCCAGGGCTCGGGGGTCGCCGCGCCCGGGTCGAGCGGGCGGCCCGCCGCCTCGGCCAGCAGGTGCGTCCACGCGCGGGGAACGACCTGGACCAGCTCGTAGCCGCCGCCCCCGGTGAGGATCCAGCGCCCGCCCGCCGTCTCGTGCGCCAGCCGGTGCAGCGCGGCGTAGGCGGCGCGCTGGCCGTCCACCGTGAGCATCAGGTGGGCCAGCGGGTCGAGGGTGTGGCTGTCGCAGCCGTGCTGGGTCAGCAGGACCTGGGGCCGGAAGGCGTGCAGCAGCTGCGGCACCACGGAGTGGAACGCCCGCAGCCACGCGGCGTCGCCGGTGCCGGGCGGCAGCGCCACGTTGACGGCCGTGCCGCGTGCCTCGCCGGAGCCGGTCTCCTGCGGGAAGCCGGTGCCGGGGAACAGCGTGCGGGGCGTCTCGTGCAGGCTGATGGTGAGCACGCGCGGGTCGTCGTAGAACGCCGCCTGGACGCCGTCGCCGTGGTGGACGTCCACGTCCACGTACGCGACCCGTTCGGCGCCGTGGGCCAGCAGCCAGGCGATGGCCACGGCCGGGTCGTCGTAGACGCAGAAGCCGCTGGCCGAGGAGCGCATCGCGTGGTGCAGGCCCCCGGCGATGTTGGCGGCGTGCGCGCTGCGGCCGGTCCACACGGCCTCCGCCGCCGCCACCGAGGCCCCGGTGACCAGCGTGGACGCCTCGTGCATGCCACGGAAGACGGGATTGTCGGGAGTGCCGAGACCGTGCCGGAACTCCGGCCTGCCGGTGGCGCCCGCGTGCCGGACGGCGGCGATGTACTCCGGGTCGTGGATCATCTCCAGCAGCGTGTCCCCGGCCGGCTCGAACGCGGCGACCTCGACGTTCGGATGCCCGAGCACCCCG